>JAPKZR010000014.1 GCA_026393695.1 Actinomycetota bacterium | reverse complement strand
CTGAGATGGTGATGCCTGGTGACAATGTGTCGATGACGGTTGAGTTGGGTAAGCCGATCGCGATGGATGAGGGCTTGCGTTTCGCTATCCGTGAGGGTGGTCGTACTGTTGGCGCCGGCCGCGTCGTCAAGATCCTGAAGTGAGCTGAAACAACATGGCACAGAGCATCCGCATTCGTATCAAAGCGTTCGATCACGAGATCATCGATCAGTCGACCAAGAAGATCGTCGAGACGGTCACCCGTACCTCGGCGACCATTCGTGGCCCGATCCCATTGCCCACCGACAAGCACCGCTACACGGTGATTCGCGGACCGCACATTGACAAGGACTCACGTGAGCACTTCGAAATGCGCATCCACAAGCGTCTGATCGACATCATCGATCCAAATCCAAAGACCATCGACAGCCTGCAGCGCATCGAGTTGCCTGCTGGCGTCGACATCGAAATCAAGATTCAGGGCAGCTGAACAAGCTCGTCTGATCTGTAGAACTGAACAAAGGGCGGCCCTTCGGGGCCGCCCTTTGTCGTTCTCAATACGTGAGAATTCGGTAAATTTGGGCGGCTCGCGCTACCGAAGTAGTAGCCAGTCGGATAAACACGAACCATGACTCAACCACTTGATTCGTTCAGTTCAGAGCCATCAGCGTCAGCGCAGTGGCCCTCGCCGTCTGTGGTCGTTGATTCTCCTGCACCGAATCGCCGCGCTCCCGGCGACCGCCGAATGGCCAAAGTCGTCGTGGCGGTGCTGCTCATTGCAGGCGTCGCAGTTACCGTTGCCCGCGTAATCGGCGGCTCGGCAGATTCCGATCAACAAGTGCAGCCGTCATCGGTGGCTCCCTCGACCATCGAAGGCGCCCGTCCGGCAGAGCTTGGCAAGAGCATTGATGTCGCTCATGTCGTGTCGATTATCGGCCCATCGGTCGTCAAAGTATCGGTAGATGTCGATGGTCCATCGGGATCTGGCGAGGGTGTCGGAACCGGCGTGGTGATCTCGGCTGATGGCGAGATCGTGACAAACGCTCACGTCGTTGTCGACGCCGTCGCCGTACGAGTTCTGCTGCCCGGCACTACCGAGCCGATCCCAGCCGAGGTAGTTGGCACCGATGTTGGCAACGATCTTGCGTTGCTGCGGGTGAAGAGCACGGCTCTCACGGTCTCGCAGTTTGCGGCAACCGACAGCGTCCGGGTCGGCGATCAAGTGGTGGCGATGGGCTTCGCACTCGACCTACCAGGCGAAGCGTCAGTGACTTCGGGCATCATCTCGGCACTCAGCCGCACGATGATCACCGAAACCGGCGCGCTCAACGGACTCTTGCAAACTGATGCTGCGATCTCGTCGGGGAACTCGGGTGGCCCTCTTGTGAACGCTGCCGGTCAGGTGATCGGAATCAACACTGCGGTCGCCCGCAGCAGCGCCGCCAATATTGCGAGCAATATTGGCTTTTCGATTTCATCGAAAGAGATCCAAAAGGTGGTTGCCCAGTTGCGTGCGGCAGGCAATGGAGCCGCACGCGTCGAGGGGTACCTCGGCGTGTCTGTTGAGGATCGCTCCGATGGTGGCCGCGGTGCTGTGGTCGCCCGTATCAAGCCCGGATCACCAGCGGCGGAGTTGGGCCTTCAAGACGGCGACATCGTGCGCAAAGTCAACGGCGAGGTCATTGACGGTCAGGCTGGGCTGATCGCCTCAATTCGCGATTTGTCGCCCGGCGACTCCGTGACCATCGAATATGCGCGCGGCGACAAGGCGTTCACGGGCACAACCAAGGTGGTTGCTCGCCCAACCAACTAGGCAACCGGTGCGGGTGGGCACAATCGTCATAGTTTCGTCTATGCCGTTCAGTTCGCTCGATCAAACCGTTAGACATACCTCATGTCAATGCTGCCTCCGCCTCAGGTCGGCGACCGGCCTGTGCCTGAGTCGTTTCCGCCACCGCCGCTGGCTACAGCCGCTGTGCCCCTCAGCGTTTGGCAGCGGCCTGTGCGTCGCACGCGACTCGTGTTGGTTGCTGCGGTTGTGTGTGCGGTGTGGACATCGGGATTGCTCGGTGTGTACGTGGGCGCCGAAATCGAGCGGCAAAAGACCCCGGAGGCATTTCGCAACTCGACTGAATCGGTCGTACTTGGCAAGCCCCGTAGCGGTGCCTTTGAACAGCGCCTCGATGTGGCGGCGGTGACTGCAACGTTGCGCCCCAGCATTGTGAGTGTCTCCACCGATGTCAGCGACGCTGGCCAAGTAGGCGAGGGCGTGGGTACGGGCATCGTGCTCACATCGGATGGGCAGATCTTGACGAATGCGCACGTAGTCGCTGGAGCTACTCAGGTGAGGGTGCGACTTGCAGGTGAAGGCAATCCACGTTCAGCAAAAGTCTTGGCGACGGATCCTGGGCATGACCTTGCTTTGTTGGCCGTTGACGCCACCGGGCTCATTCCTGCCACGCTCGCCGATCCCGACAATGTGCGTGTCGGCGACGAAGTGCTTGCCATCGGATATGCACTCGATCTTGATGGAGAAGCGAGCGTCACGCTTGGAATTGTGAGTGCGTTGGGCCGCACCATTCGTATTGATGCGGGCGCGCTCGACGGAATGATTCAGACCGATGCAGCGATTTCGTCGGGCAACTCGGGTGGGCCACTGGTGAACGCTGCTGGAGAAGTGGTTGGGGTGAACACGGCCGTCGCTCGCAGCGATGCAAGCAACACAGCTACCAGCATCGGCTTTTCAATTTCGATGGCGCAAGCCATTCCGGAGATTGCTGTGTTGCGCTCGCAGGCAAGCGGCACTCGTCGCAACGAGGGGTACATCGGTATCGGTCTGGCCGAACGGTCCGACGGCGGAAAGGGAGCGGTGGTCGCAAGCGTGATCGCAGGTCTTCCCGCAGATAAAGCCGGGATTGTCGAACTCGACGTGATCGTTGCAATTGATGGTCGGCAAATCGATGGCGGAGCCGGGGTGATTGCTGCTGTTCGTGGTCACCAGCCCGGTGACCAGATTTCAGTGGTTGTCGAGCGTGGCCGGGTCGAGCAGACCTATCTGGTCGACGTCATCGAGCGGCCCGCCGACGTGGGTTAGTCAGTGCGCTGGCGGTGGGGCGGTGGAAGCGATGAGCGGAAAGCGCCAATCGTCGAGCGGCCCGCCAAGCGAAAGTTTGTGCTGCGCGAACGGCGGTGAATGAAGCCACGGTCGTAGGGCGTACACGGCGTCGTCCCCGAGGTATCGCAGGCTCACGGCACGGCGACGATGTGGGGTGAGCCCAGCTGTGCCGGGCGCTGCGTGCAATGTTCGAAAATGAAAGGCCAAGACGTCGCCGGGTTCAATGTCGAATGACACGATCTCGTGCTCGTCGCGGTTCGCCTCGATGTCGGGCACCAGTTCGAATCCGTTCTCGGCAGCGGCATACGCAACCGAGTCGACAAATCGGCGAGGTACAAAACGGCGACCCCACAGGTGCGACCCCACCACGAATTCAACTCCGGCAGCCTTGGGCACAGGGTCGAGCGAGATCCACAGGCTCACGTTCTGAGCGCCATCGACGCAGTAGTAGGGCTCGTCGTGATGCCACGGAGTGATCTCGGTTGTGGATGGCTCTTTCACTAAAACGTGCTCATGAAAGAGCCGAGCCGTAGAGCTGCGCATGAGTTGGCGGGCTGCGAACGGCAGTGAAGAATCGAGAGCCGCGTGGCGATAGCCATCAATTCGGGGCCAGTTCACGTAGTCACCGAAGAACCGTCCGCTTGAACCAGATGGGGTGTAATCGCTTGCCCATTCGCCAGGTTCGGCGAGGTTCAGCTCAACGGCCTCGGCCAACTTTTCGAGCAACGCGGGATTGACGAGGTTACGCAGTACCACCACACCATCGCGTTGGAACGTCTCGATGTCGTCGGGCTTCATGTGCGCATCGTAGGCCGAACGGATCGTCGGAGGCACCGGCGTCATACAATCTCGACCGTGGCTGAATCCGGATCGATCGATCTCTCGAATGCGGCAGTGGTGTCAGCGCGCTGGGTTGAGTGGCGTCGCAAGCAAGACATCGGTGCGTACGACAGGCGCTTCGAGCAGATGGCCGCCGCCGGGCACGATGTGCATGGCGAGGCCGATTTCATTGCCTCGTATGCCGAGTCCAGCATTCTTGATGCCGGTTGCGGCACCGGGCGCATTGCCATCGAACTTGATCGGCGTGGTTGCGAAGTCGTTGGCGTCGACCTCGATGCCGACATGGTCAACGCCGCCCAGCGCAAACAACCACAGATGCAATGGCTCGTCGAGGATCTTGCGCGTATGCAGTTGCCGCGCCGTTTCACCACCATTGCGATGCCCGGCAACGTCATGATTTTTTGTGAGCCCAACGACCGTCGGCTCATTGTTCACAACATGGCTCAGCATCTTGAGCCCAACGGCGTGCTCATCGCCGGCTTTGCCCTCGAGCCAGGTGGCTACTCGTTGCAACAGTGGGATGAAGACTGCGCTGCGAGCGGGTTCGAGCTGAGCGAGCGATTCAGCACATGGGATCGCCAGCCGTTTGTCGGCCCCGGCGACTATCACGTGTCCGTGCATCGACGCTCCGATCGATTCACCGTGCACGATCTTGTGGCCGAGGCACGTTCCTCGCTTGAGCGCGTGTCGCCAACCGATCTTCATCAGGAGCTTTCAAGCGAGGGCGAACTCGTAGTGCTCGACACCCGCCAACTCCGTGACCGCGAAACCCATGGCTACATCGAAGGCAGCGT
>JAPKZR010000220.1 GCA_026393695.1 Actinomycetota bacterium | reverse complement strand
CAGTCGTTGGCCCATCTGGCTGCGGCAAGAGCACCTTGTTGCGTATTGCGTCGGGCCTGAACAAGGCAACGACCGGCACTGTCACTGTCGATCGCTCGCATCTCGGTTACGTGTTCCAAGATCCCACCTTGCTGCAGTGGCGCAACGTGCAACGCAACGTCGAGTTAATGGCCGAGCTTGAAGGCATCGGCAAAGCAGAACGCCAGTCGCGAGCGCTCGAAGCAATCGAACTCGTGGGCCTCAAGGGTTTCGAAACCAAATACCCCAAGCAGTTGTCGGGCGGCATGAAGATGCGCGCTTCGCTGGCTCGCTCGCTCGTGCTTGAGCCCAAGGTCTTCCTGTTCGACGAACCATTTGGCGCGGTCGACGAGATCACCCGTGAACGACTGAATGACGAGGTCATCTCGTTGTTCCAGCGCAAGGGGTTCGCTGGATTGTTCATTACCCACTCCATCAGCGAGGCGGTGTTTTTGTCGACCAGGGTCATCGTGATGAGCGCCCGCCCGGGCCGAATCATCGCCGACTTTCCGGTGCCATTCGGCTATCCACGCTCCCCCGAGATTCGCTTCGACCCAGAGTTCGCCGCTCTATCGGGCGAGATCTCTCACGCCCTTCGGGACGCCCACGCATGAGCCTCAACGTTTCAGTAGCCGCCGACGAACCAATCGTCGATCCAGGCGCTCCGGCTTCGTCCGATCGCAGAGGTTTCGAATGGAGCCGCGTCATCGGACCTGCGGCCGTGCTCGTGATCTTCGTCGCGCTGTGGCACTACATGCACTCCGACGGCATGAGGCGCTTCTTCGATAAGCCTGGCTTCTTGCTTCCCGCGCCCGAGACCGTCATCAACGATGCCTTCTTAAACACACTCGCTCGCGGAAAATTGTTCACTGGTCTCGGCTGGACAACGCTGGTTGCGCTCACTGGTCTGCTCATCACCATCGTGGTGGGCGTCTCGCTCGCCGTGATGATGGCTCAAGCGAAATGGGTAGAGCGCTCTACCTATCCATACCTCGTTGCGCTGCAGGCAATTCCGATTTTGTCGATCGTTCCTGTCATCAACTCGGTTTTTGGCGGCGGCATCAGCTCACGCCTCTTTGTCTGCGTGATGATTTCTATCTTCCCCATCGTGACCAACACGCTCTTCGGTCTCACCTCTGCCGATGTCGGCCAGCACGATCTGTTCACCCTGCGCGGTGCGTCTCGGCGCACTCGCCTCTTCAAGTTGCAACTGCCGTCGGCGATGCCAGCCATCTTCACCGGCTTTCGAATCTCCGCTGGCTTGTCGGTCATTGGTGCTGTTGTTGGTGAGCAGTTCTTCCGCAAGGGCAGCAAGCCGGGCATTGGCATCGTGATGGAGAACTACCGTCAAAAAGGCATCTACCCGCAGACGTACGGCGGACTCATCTTGGCCGCAGGCCTCGGAATCGCTATGTTTCTGGTCTTCGGATGGATCTCTAAGCGCGTTGTTGGCCATTGGCACGAATCGGCTCGCAAGACCACCTGATCACTTCACAGTTTTTATCCACCCGAGGTCTGCTCGCAGCCCTCATAACTCAGCGTGAACAAACAACAAAGGAGCAATCAATAATGCAACACCGTTTCAGCAGTTCGCTGCTTGCAATCGCCGTAGCGGGAGGCCTCGCCCTCACCGCCTGCGGCAGCGACACCAAGACCGTTAGCACCACACCTGCTGATGGTTCCACGGCCGACACCGCCACGGTCACGAGTGACTCAGCTGCACCAGCAGCCGACGTCAGCCTTGCCGGCATCTGCCCAGACGAAATCAAGGTTCAGACCGACTGGTGGCCAGAGGCCGAGCACGGTTTCTTGTACAACATGATCGGCGCCGGCTTCACCTCCGATGCCGCTGGCTTCAAGGTCACCGGACCACTCATGGCTGGCTCAGTCGACACTGGTGTGAAGCTCACCGTGCTTTCGGGCGGCGGCGCTGCCGGCTTCCAGAGCGACACCCAGTTGATGTACGCAGACAAGTCGATCTTGCTCGGCTTCGTGTACACCGACGAGGCCATTCAGAACTCTGAGAAGTTCCCAACCGTTGCCATCGAGTCGGGCTACGAGAAGAACCCACAGATGATCATGTGGGACCCAGCCACGTACCCAGCTGTCACTGGCATCAAGGACATTGGTACCCAGAAGATCAACGTCCGCTACTTCGGTGGCGCGGCATACATGGACTTCTTGACCTCAACCGGCATCTTGTCGAAGGACCAGGTCGACGGTTCGTACCAGGGCGACCCAAGCCTCTTCGTTGCTGACGAAGGCAAAGCAGCCCAGCAGGGCTTCGGCTCGGCCGAACCATACGCGTACGAAAAGGAAATCAAGGATTGGCTCAAGCCAGTCAAGTACGAGTACATCAACGATGTCGGCTGGAAGAACTACGCCGAATCAATCGCCACCTTGCCTGAGAACATCACCAAGTACGGCGATTGCTTCAAGAAACTCGTTCCAATCATCCAGCAGTCAGCTGTTGACTACATCACCGATCCAACCAACGGCAACGCCGTGTTGCTCGACGCCGTCAAGAAGTTTGGCGATGCAGGCAGCGGTTGGGTCTACAGCGAAGGCACCGCCGCCTACGCAGTAGACACCATCAAGAAGGATGGCCTCGTTGCTAACGGCACCGATGGCGTCATGGGCTCGTTCGACACCGCTCGTGTTGACGACCTCATCGCCAAGGCAATCCCCGTCTACACCGCACAGGACAGCCCACCAAAGGCTGGCCTCAAGGCTGCAGACATCGTGACGAATGACTTCATCGACGCGAACATTCACCTCTAAAGAATTCTGAAGAGTTGATCGAAGGGCGTCGGCTTCTGCCGGCGCCCTTCGTCGTTTTCCAACCCACCACTCGCCACTCACCACTCACCGCTCACCACTTCGCTCTCACCACTTCGCTTCATCAAACGGTTTGTTGAAGACTTTTGGTCGACCCTTGACCAATTGTCTTCAACAAAATCTGGATTGACGGGATTGACGGGATTGACGGGGCGCGACGAATGGTCGGCTAGACGGGTTCGGCGAGTTCGAGCACCATGTGCAGCAGCACGTTGGCTCCGGCGGCGATGTCGGCCGCCTCGGTGAACTCGGCGATGTTGTGCGAGAGGCCATCAACCGATGGCACGAAGATCATTGAGGTTGGGCATACCCGGGCCAACATCTGCGCATCGTGACCGGCCCCCGACGGCAGCCGCAGTGTGCTGTGGCCTTGGCCCTGAGCAATTCGTTCGACGGTGTCGATCATTGAGTCGGCGAAGGCAACGGGCTCGAAACGCGCCAACGAGCGCGTGTGTAGCGTGCAACCCTCGGCGTTGGCTGCGGCCTGCGCAAACTCCATCATGTGCGCTTCGGCGTTGCGCAGCAACGGGTCGTCGGTGTTACGCACATCGAGTGTGAGGGTGACGCGTTGCGCAATGACGTTGACGAGATCGGGGAACACGTCGAAGCGTCCGATGGTGGCCACCTGAGCGCCGCCCATCTCTGCCGCCAGGCGACGTGCCTCAACGGCAATTGCGGCAGCAGGAACAAGCGGATCCTTACGAAGTCGCATTGGCGTGGTGCCCGCATGTGCCGATCGGCCGGTGATCACGAGTTCGGTCCAGGAGATGCCCTGTACCCCAGTGACCACGCCGATCGTGACGCCTTGCTCTTCGAGTACCGGCCCTTGCTCGATATGTAACTCAACGAACGCGTGAGGGATGTCAGCCGTGGGACACGGAGTGGGACCCGCATAGCCGATGCGGCTCAGCTCGTCGCCGAGACGAGCATTGTCGTCGGCCGCTCGAGCGTCGAGCGCGTCTTCCACCGACATGCCACCGACGTAAACGAGGCTCCCCAACATGTCGGGTGCAAACCGGGCGCCCTCTTCGTCGGTGAAGAACGCAACTTGAATTGGATGTCGAGTGCGCACCCCGTGCTGCTGCAGTGTCTCGATGACTTCAAGCCCGCCAAGCACTCCGAGGTTTCCGTCGAATCGACCACCTGTGCGAACGGTGTCGATATGTGAACCCATCATGACTGGGGCTGCTGTTGGGTCGGTGCCAGCGTGAGTGGCGATGACATTTCCGATGGCATCAATCGCAACGCTGAGACCAAGATCTCGCATCCACGACACCACCAAATCACGACCGAGACGATCTTCGTCAGTCAGCGCAAGTCGTGCGCATCCGTGCTCACCATTGGGCCCATGCACCGCGCCGATGTCACCAAGATCAGCAATGCGCTGCAACAAGCGCGCATTGTCGATACGGAGTTCAGACACAGAGTGCGATGGACTCATCGTCACTTACCAAAGTTGAAGGTGCTGATTTCGCGCAACGCTTCGCAGAATGCCGTGACGGAACCATCGAACAATTCTTTGCCGTGCTCGGCCGTGGCAGTCGTTGGATCGCCGATGTATCCATCCTCGAAGAAATCGTTCGAGAGCCAACCGAAGCTCACCTTGCCGCCGAACTTTACATAGGAGTTCTTCGCAAGTGCCTCGGGGATTCGGCGCTCGGCCTTGGCCATGGTGCACAGGTGCGGTGCGAGATGCAGCATGATGCTGGTCTCGTCGGTGCCGCCATGCACACCCATACCGTGCTCGCCTTCGGCCGAGGTTCCGCCTTGGTCGGCGGGCATGCCCGGGTGCGCAAGGAACGTCATCAAGCCGTACTTCAAGCGAAGCTCGCGGTTGGCGGCGCTGAGCAAGCTGCTGTTGCCGCCATGCCCATTGAGGAACACGAGACGCTTTGCGGGTGTCTTAGCAATGCAGCGTCCGATGTCGTCTAGAACTGCCAGCAACGTGGTGGCCGACAACCAGATAGTGCCGGGAGACCATGCGTGTTCATTCGACTTGGTGTACGCCAACGCTGGCAACACCCACACATCAAGCTCTTCACCAACACGCGAAACAGCAGCCTCGGCAACTGCGTCGGCCACGATGAGATCGGTATTCAGCGGAAGGTGCGGACCATGTTGCTCAACTGCGCCGAGGGGCTGCACCAAGATTGAGTTTGCGGTGAGACGACGCTCGATATCGGGACCGCTGAGGTCTGCGAGGTGATGGATTCGAACGTTCGGAGGCTGAGTCACGTGCTTACGCTAGCCGTGCAGCAAGAATGGATGCGTGCCAGTGACTGATGTTGACGCAATCGTTGTTGGTGCCGGCCACAACGGACTTGTGACCGCTGCCTATTTGGCCAAGGCTGGCATGTCTACGTTGCTTGTCGAGGCGCGCTCTGCTGTGGGTGGCACGGCTGCGAGCGAGCGCTTCGCCGACGCCACGGTCAACATCTGTAACTGCGATCACCTCACTTTTCGAACCACTCCGGTGATGAGCGAGCTCGGTCTTGCTGATCACGGGTTGCGCTATCTCGATCTCGAGCCATCGCAGCTCAACATTGCATGGGACGGCTCGGCGCCGTGGCCGATCTTCCACGACATCGACCGCACCCTCGATGCCTTGCAGGCGCTGCACCCGGGAGAGGTCGAGGGCTACCGTCGCTACCTCAAGGCGGCGATACCCGCTGTGAAGTTGCTATTCGACGCCGCCAACGATCCCCCGTCGTTATCAGGACTCGCCCGCAAAGCACTCGAGCACCGAATGCGCGGTGTCGCCACCATGCTGCGCTGGAGTCGCATGAGCGCTGCCGACATCATGCGCAGCTTTTTTTCGACCGAGGCACTTCGCTCGCCCGGCCTACTCGTAGGACCAATGGTGTGGGGCATCTCGCCTGAGTTCGCAGGATCTGGTCTGGGTGCACTCACCTATGCGCTTCGCCACGTCGCCACTGTTGGTCGACCCGTCGGCGGTAGCGGTGCGGTACCCGAATCGATCCTGTCGGTGTTTCTTTCGCACGGCGGTCAACTGCGGCTCTCCAGCGCAGTTTCCACCATCACGTGCGACAACACCGGCGTCACTGGTGTCACGCTCAGCGACGGGTCGCATATTCGATCGTCGGTAGTGGTGTCAGCGTGCGACCCTCAGCGAACGTTCGTTGAGTGGCTCACGGGTGCCCCAACGCAGGCCGACGACCTCATCGCCAGGTGGCGCGCCATGCCACATAGCCAAGGTTACGAAAGCAAGATCGACGCTGTCGCCACTTCGGTGCCGCAGTACCGCAACCTCGACGCACGCGTCTTCGATTCGCTAGGTATCGATCCAGCGGCGTGCACGGCCGCTATCGCTCCATCGCTTGCCGAAATGCACCGGGGCTACGAACTCATGGGCCGAGGCGAGATCCTGCAACGGCCGGGGCTCTTGGTCAACGTACCGTCCCTGCTCGACCCAACCATGGCGCCGCCAGGCAAGCATGTCTTCAGCCTCGAGGCCATTTACACGCCGTATGACTTCACGGGCGGTTGGACGAGTCGTGACGAGCCAGCGCGTTGGTTGCGCCAATACTCAACCGTGGTACACGAAGGGTTCACTGACTCGATCACCGATTGGCGAGCGATGACCCCCGCCACCTACGAACGCGAGTTCCATCTGCCTGCGGGCCACGCCACCAGCTTTGCTGGAGGTCCGCTGTCAGCAATCCGCAACAAGAACCCAGAACTCACGCGCTACGAAACGCCGGTCACCGGGCTATACCTCACCGGCGCAGCCACGTTTCCGGGCGCTGGCGTGTGGGGCGCCAGCGGGCGCAACACCGCCATGGTCGTGCTGCAAAACCACTGATAACCGCCGCCGAAGCCGCACTGAGCGTTTTGTTGAAGACAACAGGTCGAACCTCAACCAATTGTCTTCAACAAACCGTTTGATGAAGCAAAGTGGTGGTGGCGGTGATGGTGGTGGTGTGGCTCAGGCGTCGCGGACGGCCCAGTCGCGCTTGGCAACTGGATCCTTGTCGCTCCAGGGGAAGTTGATCCACTGGTCTGTGCGCTTCCACACGTATTCGCACTGCACCACTGAGTGAGCCTTTTCGTAGAGCACGGCGCTACGAACTTCGGCGACCTTGCCGTGGCAGAACTCTTGGACGCTGCGCAGGGTGTGGCCGGTGTCGGCGACATCGTCGGCAATCAGAATTCGGGCATGCGACATGTCGACGAAATCGGGGGCCGGCGGAAGAATGCGAGGAACCTCGAGACGCTCATCGACGCCGGTGTAGAACTCGACGTTCATCGTGTACACGTTCTTTACTGACAACGCGTACCCAAGAGCTCCACCGATGAGCAGACCACCGCGTGCAATCGACAGGATCATGTCTGGCTCGTAGCCGTCGTCGGCCACCATCTGCGCGAGGTCGCGTGACGCCTGTCCGAACATCTCCCATGTCATCACTTCGCGGTCAGAAAGCACCGGTGTTCCCCTGTCGTTTTGTCTCTGATTGAGTCAATGCCCAACCTAACGCATGGGCACTACTGGAGTCAGATGCTGGGAAACGCGCTGAGGCCAATGATGTCAGTTGGCCGCACAGGGACGCGGTTCAGGGGCTTGCCGATCGCATCACGAATGGCTGCGACAATCGCTGGCGTACTTGAGATCGTCGGTGGCTCACCCACGCCCTTGGCGCCGAGTGGCGCGATGGGATCGGGCTCCTCAATGAGCGATGCGATCACCGAGGGCATGTCGAGAAACGTGGGTAGCAAGTAATCGGTAAAGCTTGGGTTGCGCACATGACCGTTGCGCATGATGATCTCTTCCATCACTGCCAAACCGAGTCCCTGAGCGATACCGCCTTCGATCTGTCCAAGAACGCTGAGCGGATTGAGTGCGCGACCAACATCTTGCGCAGTCGCAATCTGAATGACCTTCACGAGACCGAGCTCGGGATCGACATCGACCACCGCGCGGTGCGCGACGAACGCGAACGCCGTGTGGCAGTTGCCCTGACCGTTTTCGTCGAGGTCTTCGGTGGGCTTGTGGTGATACTCGACCGTCTCGTCGAACGACAGACCAGAAGCCGCCTCAAGTGCCGAGATGCGGAACACGCCGGCAGCATCGACGATGTCGCCACCATCGACGGCAAGAGTCAACGGATCAACACCATTCGCAACAGCAACCGCAGCAAACAGTTGATCTCGAACTTTGATGCACGCTGCGTTCACCGCACCACCGCTCATCCACGTTTGCCGTGAGGCAGACGTTGACCCGGCCGAGCCAACGTCGGTATCGATCGAGTCGATAACAACGTTGTCGAAGCCGAGCACGCTGCGCGCTATCTGACCCGCAATCGTGATGAAGCCTTGACCGACCTCGCTCGTGGCGAACTTCAAGGTGACGACACCGTCAGAGAGACGACAACGAGCCGTGGAGTAGTCGTCGAAGGTTTCGCTATACATCAAGTTCTTGATCGCTACTGCGAAGCCGATGCCGCGCACGATGTGGCCCGAATCGGCAGTACGCCCAGCACCGCCGGGCAAGCGCATCGGGTCGTGATCATGGCCGCCGACAGGTTCGTCGGGCAATGGCAATGCTGCGGTCTCACGAATGCAACGCGCTACCGGAGCAACGTTCTCGATGATCTGGCCGGTGATGAGTTTGTCGCCGGTGACCATCGCGTTGAGTAAACGAATCTCGACTGGGTCGATGCCGCAGGCTGCAGCGAGCTTGTCCATCTGACCTTCGTGAGCAAAGCAGGCCTGAACAACGCCGAAGCCGCGCATTGCTCCACACGGCAAGTTATTCGTGCGCACTGCGTAGCCGTCGACGACAGCGTTCTCGCAGCGGTACGGACCTTGCGCGTGGGTGACTCCGTTGATGAGCACCGCCGACGAAGTGGACGCATATGCCCCGCCGTCGAAAACCATGCGCGCTTCGACCTTTACGAGGCGCCCATCGCGGGTGGCGTGGTGACGCATCCAGATGCGAACCGGGTGGCGATGCACGTGTCCGAGAAAGCTCTCTTCGCGCGAATAATGAATGCGCACAGGCCGGCCGGTACGTAGGGCCAGAAGGCACGTGTGCACTTGCAGGCTGATGTCTTCGCGGGCGCCAAAGGCGCCGCCAACTCCACCAAGGGTGAGTCGAACCTTGCTCAGCGGAACTCCGAGACATGCAGCGATCTGCTTTTGATCTTCGTGCAGCCATTGCGTGGCGACGTAGAGCGAGACTCCCCCGCCGTCGTCATCGGGTAACGCCATCGCTGCTTCAAGCCCCAAGAACGCCTGGTCTTGCATGCCGATTTCGTAGTCGTCTTCGACCACCACATCGCCCACAATGTCGGGGTCGCCGCACACAATGCGCTGCCGACGAATGACGTTTCCGTCGGGATGAATATCGGGGTGGCTGCCATCAATGGCGCGCTCAGGATCAACCAACGGTTCAATTCGCCGACATAGCGGACAACATCGGAGGCAAACACTGGCTGGTCGCTACTGATGAGTCCATAGGTAGGGGAACCGGGCACATCAGCTGCGGTGATTACCGCTTCGACGCCGGCGATTCGATATGCGCCCGAGACGTCGATACTCACGATGCGCGCCGAAGGGTGGGGCGAACGAAGCGTGGCTCCCCAGAGGCAATTCTCTGCTGACAAGTCGCTTGAGAAGGCGTAGCTGCCTTGAACCTTTGGTGTGCCGTCGGGACGGGAAATGCTGTCGCCGATGCGGCCTGTGATGATGCGCTCGCCCGTGACGGAACTCATGATTGCCCCGAGTCACGGCGAGAGACAGCAACACGTTGCACTGCTTCGATGATGCGCCCGTATCCGGTACACCGACACACGTTGCCGGACAGTTCTTCGCGAATCTCGAACTCAGTTGGATCGGCTATGCGTTCGAGCAACGCGTGCGTGGCCATGATCAACCCTGGAGTGCAGAAACCGCACTGCACAGCGCCAGCATCGACAAACGCTTGCTGCACATCGCTTGGCGAACCGATGGGCGCTACGCCTTCGATGGTGACGATGCTCTGATCAACCGCGCTGGCCGCCAGCACGAGGCAACTGCACACCAACTCGTCATCGACGAGCACGCTGCACGAGCCACACTCACCTTGCTCGCATGCCCCTTTGCTGCCGAGCAACCCGAGCCGTTCGCGAAGCACGTAGAGCAGACTCTCGCCGAGCCACGAATCGCGCACGGGGCGCACCTCGCCGTTGACATGAAGCTCGTATTGCTCGTTGAGAGCCACCGACTCACTCATTGGGAAACGCCCTTCGTAGCAATCGTGATGCAAGCACGCCGATGGCGTGACGCCGATACTCGGCCGTGGCGCGATGGTCGTCAATCGGACGACTCGCAGCCGCTGCGAGTTCGCCAAAGCGGCGCGCATCGGCAACCGACACGCTTCGAGTTTCGAAGCTCACCGCTGTGGCAGCAAATGCTTCGGCCTCGGTGCAGCGAAGAATGGTGGGACCAACAGAGCCGAGCGCGAGTCGCACATTGCGCCCTTCGAGGTCTGTGGCTAAGCACGTGCTTGCAAGCGCAATCACCATTGCGTTTCGCACACCGACCTTGCTGTAGCCCTGCCATCCGGTGAGCACCGGCAAAGTGACGCCGGTAATGAGTTCGCCCGGTTGGCGCGCTGTGCGCTTCACGCCAATCATGAACTCGTGCACCGAGAGCGACCGTTCGCCAGCGGCGCTTGCAAGGTGTACGACGCCGTCAAGCGCTGACACCACCGGCAGTCCATCGCCCGCTGGCGAACACGTACCGAGGTTTCCGCCAAGGGTTCCAGCGTGGCGAATCTGCGGCGATCCGACGGTACGAGATGCTTCGGCCAGCGCCGGCAACAGTTCGGCGACTGGCGACTCCATGAGCTCTGCGTAGGTAACGCCCGAGCCGATATGCACCGTGGCGGTCACAGGGTCGTATGTCCACGAACGCAACTCGGACACTCGATTGATGGCAATCACATGAGACGGCTTGCGATGCCCTGAGTTCACCTCGACCATTGCGTCGGTGCCACCCGCGAGTACAAGGGCGTCTGGATTGTCAGCTAACGCGGCGAGCGCGTCGCTGAGCGAGTGAGGGACAAGGACAGACATGCAGCCTCGACTTTACATTTTGTACACGCCGAGCAGTGTCACCTGCCCAGAGAAATCAGTTGTCGTAGATGGTGGCGCGTCGAGCAGCACGATGCTGGCTGCCGTAATCGTCGACGGCGTAGTGCATCGTGCAACGGTTGTCCCAGAGCGCTGCATCGCCCGCTGTCCACTGCCAACGAATCTGGTAGTCAGCACGCTCGCTGCGCTCGAACAACATCTCAAGCAAGTGGCGTGACTCTGGATCAACAAGCTCCTTCACCATTCGGGTCCACCCGCGGTTTACGAACAGCGCCGTGCGATTCGTTACCGGATGCACCTTGATCATCGGATGCGCTGCGAAGCCGGTGATCGGCGGCAGTCCGTGCACTGCCGTAAGACCGCCGATGAGCGTGCGGATAGGTTCACTGAGTCCGTCGTAGGCCAAATACTGATTACTCCACAGCGTGTCGCCACCGTTGACGGCCGGAATATCCATACAGAACAACGAGCCGATCGGCGGCGTCTCTGTGAACGTGACATCGGTGTGCCACACATTGGTCGAAGCCTTCTTCAAGCCCTTCGCAGTGTCGAGCACTAAAATCTCAGGGAAGCCCTCGGCGGCGAGCGTGGTCGCACCGCGATAGTCGCCGCCGGTCTCGGTGGTGGCAGCAAGCCGCGGTCGTTCTACACCAAGTTCGTCGTCGAGTTCTTCGACGTTGAACCCCACCACTCGCGCCCCCAAGGCTCCGCCAAGCGGCACAATCTTCAAACGCGGTTTCGTGACTTGATCGGTCATGGCAGAGCCCCTTGAGTATCCGAACGAACGTGGCGCTGACGTTAACAGTGTCAAGCAACCCCAAACCGAGCGAACGGTCAGACAACCTGCAGCCCGACGAGCGCTGGATCGTCGGGCGGAAGCTTCGGAGCGATCGCCTCAAGTTCGCCAAGAACGATCTTGGCCACGGCAAGGTTGCGCACCCACTTCCTGTTTCCTGGCACCACGAACCATGGTGCGCTCTCAGTGCTCGTCTGGGA
>JAPKZR010000286.1 GCA_026393695.1 Actinomycetota bacterium | reverse complement strand
GGCACTGCCTCAAACGTGCTGAGCACCAGTGAGTACTCGCGCGGCGATGTCGATGCCGCGCTCGCGGGTAGCGCCTTCACCGTGCACGAGGTGTTCTCTACCCAACGCATCGAGCACGCGTTTCTTGAACCCGAAAGCACGCTGGCTGTGCCGCAACCTGACGGCACGTTGCAGGTGTATAGCGGCGGTCAAGGTGTGTGGGACGACCGCGACGACATCGCGCGCATGCTTGGCGTTGACAACGACAAGGTCGTGGTCACGCTGGTCTCAAACGGTGGTGCATTCGGCGGCAAAGAAGACATGTGTAATCAAGCGCACACGGCGCTTGCTGCGTGGTGGCTGAAGACTCCGGTGAAATGCACCGTGAGCCGCGAAGAGAGCCTGCGCATGCACGCCAAGCGTCATCCGATCATGCTCGAGTATTGGGCCGGTTGCGATGCCGACGGCAAGCTCACTGGTCTGCGCGTACATGCGGTTGGCGACTCGGGTGCATACGCCAGCGTGGGCATGAAAGTGCTCGAGCGCGCGGCTGGCCACGCCAGCGGTCCGTACCGAGTGCCAGCCATCGATGTCACCGCTGTGGCCGCGCGTACCAACAACCCCGTGTGCGGAGCGTTCCGCGGATTTGGTGCCAATCAGGCCCAGTTCGCGATGGAGGGCGTGCTCGATCGTCTCGCCCAGCAGGTCGGTATTTCTGGCTGGGAGATTCGTAAGCGCAACGTGATCCACCCCGGCGAGGTGTGGGGTCCCGGCCAGGTGATGGACGAAGGCAGTGCGGGCGCCGAAGCGTGTCTCGATGCCATCAAGGGGCGCTACGACGAAGCGCGTACTGCTGGCAAGGCAGTGGGCCTTGGGCTTGGGTTGAAGAACAGTGGACTCGGCAATGGCTTTCGCGAGTTGTGTCGAGCAGTGGTTCGCTTTCGCGAAACCCCCGACGCGCATGGTCGCGACATCGAGGTGCGCCACGGATTCACCGAGATGGGCCAAGGCGTGCACACGGTTGCGTTGCAGATTGCTGCTGAGGAACTTGGCATCGATCCCAACCGCATCGAAGTCATTGTCGACACCACACGGCAATTGGGCTTCGGACAGACAACCGGCTCGCGCGGCACGCTGATGGCGGCGGGCTCGGTGCAGCAAGCAGCGTTGGCAGCGGTAGCCGGCGGGTGCGAGATTGGCGTCGACTACGTAGGCGAACACCTCGTCGATTGGACGCAAAAGATCGGCGACCCCGAAGCACCCAATCCGCTGATTCACGCAGCGTTTGGCTACGCGGCGCAGATGGCGGTTATCGATCGCAGCACCGGCCTCGTCGAGCGTGTTGTCGCGGTGCACGATGTGGGCCGGGCGGTGAATCCGTTGTTGTGCGAAGGCCAGATCGAAGGCAGCGTGCACATGGGCTTGGGCTACGCGCTCACCGAGCAGTTTCCTCATGATCCCGAAACCGGTTTCCCCACCAACACCACGTTGCGTTCGCTCGGAATCATGCGCGCCAAAGACGTGCCGATTATCGAGGTGCAGTTGGTCGAAGTGCCTCAGCCACGGTCTCCGTACGGGATCAAAGGCGTTGGTGAGATTGGCCTCGTGCCAACCGCGCCGGCTGTTGCCGCAGCACTGTTTGATCTCGATGGTGAATGGCGTAACACGCTGCCAATGCGCCCAAAATCGGATGCCGACGACTGAGCAATTTAGTGTACGCGACTGAGCCATTTTGGATGGCAGATCGAAATCCCTGAGCTACTCTGCCTCTCTATAATCACTGGACTGCAACGTTCGCTATTTGGCTTGGAGCCACACGCCATGGTCAACCGATTCTTGCTGATGTTCGTGGCCGGAGCACTTTGTGCTGTGCGGGCTGCAGTTCAACCACGTCTAGGGCGGCGGTTCCGGTAACAGATGCCACCGAAACATCGCCCTCGGTTGTCTCTGACTCGACCATTGCAGCCGCCCCGCCTCGGTGTGTCAGCCCAACGGGCAACGAGACCATCAGGATTTGGCACATTCTTCCTGACCAAAACGCTGGGAAACTCTTCAACGAACTAGTTGCAGAATTCAACGCCAGTCAGACCCAGATCACGCTCAAGTCCGAAAGCCTTAAGGGCTTCGGTGCGATGCTCGATCGTTTGAACGCTACGCCAAAGGCCGATTGGCCCGACATCGTGATCTCGTCTACAGCTTCCCTTGAGCGGCTCACCGACGCTGCTGGCACCATCACCCCGGCTGAGTGCCCTTCTGGCAAGTCAGTAGCGGCTGGTTTGCTTCCGGTGGTCGCCGCTGCGTATACCGCCGATGGCGAACTACGGGCGATTCCGTATGGCGTGTCTACGTTGCTGCTGTTGTTTGACGCCAACGAAATGACTGCAGCGGGCCTCGATCCGAAGCGGCCGCCGACCACCCCCGAGGCATTGATGGCGGCGTCGAAGGCCGTCGTAGAGCGTGGCGTCAGTAAGTACGGCCTTGTGGTTCATGAGTGGTACGCCAACTATGTGATTCAGCAATGGGCCGCCCAGCGCGGCACGATTGTGGCGGCACCGAACAATGGTCGAAATGGCGAGAAGATTTCGGTCGATTTCAATACGGCCGATAACCGGGCCGCGATGAAGTGGCTCGATGAAGTAGTTCGCACGGGCGGGGCCACTTGGATCGGGGGACAACAAACGGGTCAAGAAGATCTCGTTCGAGTCATTCTCGATTCAACCTTCTCGATTCATACGTCGGGGTCAATCGGCGACATTTTGGCTGTCGAAGGTCGTGGTCAACTCTCGAACTTCAAGCTCGGGGTCGGCCCCATGCCTGGTCCCGGTGTTGGCGGACTGGTCGGGGGCAATGCAATGTTCATGATCGACCGTCAGTCGCCCGAGCGTGCCGGAGCTGCGTGGAACGTAGTTCGTTGGCTCACCGAATCGAGTCAGATGGCACGATTTGATGTGGCCACCGGCTACATACCTCCAAGCGCGGCTGTCGCGGCTGAGCCTGCGCTCGTAGCGGCATGGAAGCAACACCCTGAGCTCAAGGTCGGTTATGACCAACTCGAGGCAATGTCGGGTAGCGCGGCATCTGCAGGGCCGCTGTATGGGCCTTCGATCGATCCGGTTTTCTGGGCGCTGACACACGCGATCCTCGACGATCACGCCGATCCTGGTGCAGCACTCGACGCTGCGTCGAGACAGGCCAACCAGTTGCTCGCCGACTTCCTCGCTAAGCGTCCAACCCGATAGCGGCCAACGCAGGCCTATTCCTTCTTGCCTCGAAAACAGTTCCAGCTGGTCTCGACGCGAGGATCATCGGCCTTGGCGTATGTGTCGCCCGGGTAGAGCAGCGCACACGCCTCGTCGGCATCAATGGGCACCACGGTGAACTCGTCGTTGCTGCGGTATGTACAGACCCATCCGTAGATGTCGTTTGACATGTTCACCGAGGTGGCCTCAAGTCCGTAGAGGCCATCGCAGTATTTGCCGAAGTCGATTGAGCCAAGCCGCTCGTCGGTTTTGCGCTGGGTCTGGACGTACTCGCTCATTTTGAACGCGCCGAAGGTGGCGCCAAACCCAAGCCCGAGGGCGAAGACTCCTGTTGCAATTCGGTTCATTTGCCGTCGCGAACGTCGAGGTAGGGGGCAAGAAAGGGACGGCACCGAATGGCGAAGTCGCGCATCTCGCGCAACGTTGGGTCCTCGAGGCCGTGCGCGACGAGATCTGGCAACAGTTGGGCGCGGTAGTTCTTCACAGTGTTGAGCTTGAGCCCCGAGATGTCGGCGATCTCTTTGTACGAGGGATCGTTTGAGCTGAGTAGAGCGGTCCAGAGCTTCGCATGGCCACCGTGATGCACCAGTGAGGCGAAGCTTGACAGGGTGCGATACGGCGATCGACGAGCTGGTAGAAGCGTCTGCACCGCTGGGTCTACTGGTGCGCTGCCGGTGGTGACGACTGACTCAATCGCGCCGAGTTGATAGGCCAATGGCGCGCTCTTGGAGATCACCGTGGCTATGGGTAACAGCTCCCACGCGTCGCGGAGCACCTGAGCCACCCACAGGTCGCCTTGGGTAATGATGGCGAGTTTGGCCGATGGAACTGCGAGGTGAATCTCGGCCAATGCATCGAGGCCGGTGCCTTGCTCTTGCGGAAACGACAGGTCGACAATGGCGAGATCGAGGTGATCGATCTTCTTCAGAGCGTCTCCCACGTCGGCGAGCGCTACTGCGACTGCGACCGAGTGACCCAGCTTGCTTTCGATAGCGAGTGCAAACAGCTCGGCTAAGGCACTGGCATCATCAACGAGCAACAACTGCGCCACGATGGTTCCTTTCGGTAAGAGCCACGTTGGCTTGGACCCTGGTGCCATTGGGCGTGGGTGTCACAACGAGTTGGTCCTGGCCGAGATCTTGCTGCAGCGACCACAGGGCGCGGCCAACAGGGAGTTCGGAGGTTTTGAGGCCACCCGCATCGTCGGAGACGGCAATGCTGAGGTGGTGTTCGGTCTGGGCGACGTCGAAGCTGATGCGGGTGGCGCCTGCGTTGAGCGCATTTGAGGTCAGCACGCTGACGGCGTGCGAGAACTCTCTGCCTACCTCGGTGGACACGATCATTGAGACTTCGTCGAGTGAGGGGACGCGGTCGATGAGCACGCCGTTGTTCTGCGCTCTGCGCAGCCACGGTTGGATGATCTCGGCGACGCGCACGGTATCGGTGGCGAAGATCGCGTCGAGTTGGCGCAGTCGAATCTGATGGTCGAGGTCGTCGAGTAGTTGCGCCACGTCTTCAAGTTCGATGGACCGCGACTGCACTTGGATCGAGACCAGACGTAATTGTGCGCAGAGGTCGTCGTGTAACCAGTGGGCGTTCTTTTGGTGCTCGATCGATGCTGCTGAGCTGTAGGCGCGTTCGCGGTCGGCCTTTTCGTTGTCGTTCAATCGGTTGAGTCCCCACGCGACCACTGAGGCGATGATCACCCAAAGATGCAGAGCGACGAGCACCGGAAATGCCGTGCTCCATACCGAACCTGATTGCTGAAATGTGGCTGCGCCAAGCAATCCTCCGACCGCGCCAAGGTGATAGGGGGAGACGAGAAACGCAGGCCACCATCGTGAGGGCCGCAGATGCCATCCGAGGGCCCATGAGGTGAGAGAAGCATCGGCTCCGAGGGCGACGCCAATGGGCCATGAGTTCAACGACGCCCAACCGGGCATGACGGCGAACGCACTGGTAATGAGTGCCAACGCGAGAACGGACCGTACTGTGACTCGGGCGCCGTAGGGAAACGGGAGGTCTCGCCCGATGAGTACAAGCAGAAGCTGTCTCACCGAAAACAGGAGGCAGATAATGCTGAAGGCAACTGGGGCGAGCACGATGACTGAAGAGCTCGGGCGACTGTGTGCCGTGAGGTGATATGTCCAACCCAGGGTGGCTGCAGTGAAAAAGGCCGCTGCCTCGAGGACACCTGCCACCTTGGTGGCCGCCGAGCGAGTGGGGCTTTCATCGCTCCACGCTTCGCGGCCAGCAATCAGCGCCAGGCTGCGTTCGGCCGACTGGCTCGCTGTTGTCCCCCCCATAGCGTGCCAGTCTCGCCGATACGACATGTAGAGGGAAGGGATACATGTACATGTACCTATGTACATGCGTGACGCGGCCTTACCCCACTTTCGGTATGGGCTTACGCTGAGGGCCTGAGGAACGGAGCAAGCGTGGACCCAATCATTGGAGTGCGCAGTGGCGACGATCGAGAGGGTGCGCGTTTGCCCGGTCGTGGTCGCCTACCATTGCCAACATCGTGTGCCGTGACGGCTCCCCCCGTCGTTGCGGCACCGGCCGCTGCAGTACCCCCCGCTGCAGCGGCATTTTTTCCTTCGCCGGTGCGGCCGAAGCCCGCCCGCTGCAAAGTAGTTGTTTCCACGACCATCGATCGCGATGAGATCATGAACGTCATCAAGGACTGCGCTGCGTCGATCGGCTTTTTCGAGCGCTCGTCACTGACGAATGCCGCTCATCTCGAGCACACCGATGGTCTACAGGTACTGGTCGTGGTGACCATCTCGCGAGCCGCGACTCGCGTTGTGATCATGCCCACCACGAACCAATTCGACGATGGTCGGCGAATGGCGCTGTCGGCGATTCGTCCGCTGTGCGACGTGATTGAGAGCCGAGTTCGTTCGGACTTTCCGTCGCAGGCCTTCGCGTACGTCGAGGCCTGATTGCCGGCGCGGGCCGTTACGGCTCGACTGAGTCGGTGATGGTGTTGCGCTCGACGGTGTGCCAGCGTCGGCAGCCCGCTTGATGAAACCAGCGCTCGATGCTGATGCCTTCGAGATTGTCGAACATCCACACGTAGTCGATGTCGCGCTCTTTTGGATCGGTGATGCGATCGGGCACCGTAGGAAGTTCGCCGCCGAAGCCGAACTCTTCGATGGGGCGACTGCCGCAGTTCGGACATGAGAGCCACAACATCAGCGTGTACCTGCCGATCCGAGATCGGCCATCGCATGGTCACGTGCAAAGCGGTCGAGTGCGAAGGGCGCAATGAGATCGGGGGTCTTTCCCGTGGCAATGAGTTGCGCCATTTGTTCGCCTCCGGCGGGGATGCCTTTGAAGCCCCAGGTGCCCCAACCGGTTGAGATGACGAAGCCATCAACACCGGTGAAGCCCATGATGGGCGAGAAGTCGGCCGACACATCGCAGATGCCGGTCCATTGACGCAGCACGCGTAAGTCGCGAAGGAACGGCAAACAGTTGGTGATCTTCTTGGCGCAACTCGCCAGCGAGTTGAAGGTGGACTGCATCGAGTACGAGGGCTGTGGTTCGAACTCGGCCCCGATGAGCATTTGGCCACGCGGTGTTTGCGACACGTAACACGACAACTCGGAGTCGCTGATGATGCCGGAAAACCCCGGTGCGTAGGCGTTGGTCACGAACGCTTGTAATGCATGTGTGCGAACCGGCAGCCGCACATCGGCGTGCGCTGCAATCTTGGTGACGTTGCCACCCACGGAGCTCATCACGATGCCTGCCGAAATCGGGCCGCGGTCAGTTTCGACGCCCACAACACGTTCGCCGTCGCGGATGAGGCCGGTGACCTTGGTGTGTTGCAACACGGTGACGCCGCGCTGCATTGCTCCTTGCGCATAGGCCCACACCACGCGATCGTGGCGAGCTGTGGCCGCACCCACGTGATACGAAGCGCCCAGCACGGGATAGCGACCGTTGCCGGTGAGGTCTATCTGCGGACAGATCTGCTTGATCTCTTGGGGGCCCACCGCATGGGTTTCTGCGCCACACGCCGTGTTGATGATCGCTCGCGCTCGTTCGGCGCGCATGCCGGTCTCGGTGTGCGCAATCCACAGCAAGCCCTTGGTGGCGTGCATGATCCAACAGCCGGTTTCGTCTTCGAGGCCTGCGTACAGCTCGAGGCTGTGCTGGTAGAACCGCACCGATTCGGGGATGCCGTAGTTGGCCCTGATGATGGTGGTGTTGCGGCCCGAGTTGCCCGAGCCGATGTAGTTGGCCTCGATGACCGCCACGTTGGTGATGCCGTGTTGAGTGGCGAGGTAATAGGCCGTGGCGAGACCGTGCCCGCCGCCGCCGATGATGACCACGTCGTACGAACTCTTGGGTTCGTGCCACTTCATTTCGAGCAGTGTTTCGACGAACTCATTCATGACACACGCTCCATCAGGTCGGCTGCATAGGGGCTCGCGCACAGCAACAGGGATCGTTCATCGGTGAGCCAGATCTTGGCTGGCACGCCGGCCACGTAACCCTGCACCAGCGCGGGTCGGTGCAGCGGCGCATGCCACTCGATGTGTCGTGTGATGTGCTCGAGTTGTTGATGATCGAGCCAGCAGCCGACAAAACCATGTTCGTCGACAATGATCGAGTGCGAGTCGGCGGATGCGACACCGGCGGCGTCGGCTTCGGTTGCCTCGATGGCAAAGATGTCGTCGGGTGCGATACGTAACGCGGTGACATGCGCCGGCCACGTTGCTGCATCGAGAACGTGGGGTGCGGCCACGACACGAATGCCGCGCAAGGTGTTAAGCGCGAGCACGGCGGCCCTCCGAATCGTAGAACGGAAGATCGGTGATCGAAGCGGTGCGTCCGTCGATCTGCACCTGCTCGGGGAACGGCGTGTGTTTCAGCCAGCCGAGCATGACAGCGTGACCCATGAGCGGCGAGTTGAAGCTTGAGGCAACATGGCCCACGATGTTGCCTGCAGACCAGATGGGGCTGCCTTCGATAGGCGCTGCACCGGGCATCGTGAATCCGAACAAGCGACGGTGGTCGGGCAACGTGGCGGTGCGAGCGAGTGCGCTTTGGCCTAGGAAGAACGGCTTGTCCATCTTCACGGCCCAATCCATATCGAGGCGGCGTGGCGTGGAGTCGAGCTCGGTGTCCATACCCACGATCACGTGGCCCTTTTCGAGTCGCAGCCCAAAGAGCGCCTGCAAACCGTGGGGTTTGATACCGAGGTCGCGACCAGCGGCCATCAGTGCTCGCCACAGTTCGACGGACTGGTCGACGGCGTGGTGCAGTTCGAACGAGGCCTCGCCGGTGAAGCTGAGCCGCATGACGTGGCACGCGATGCCGGCGACTTCGGTGTGGCGATGCTGCAAGAACTTTGGTGGTTCGGCGAGCCCGACACGTTGCAGCAGTTCGCCTGCCAATGGCCCAGTGACGTTGATGGCTGCGAGCGACATCGTGCGGTCGAGGATGTGTACGTGCATCGCCCAGGCCTCGGCCCAGTCGCGTAACCACATCTCGGCGTTCGCTGCGCCACCTGAGGTGAAGGTGAGCACAAAACGAGTCTCAGTCTCGCGACAGATCATGCCGTCGTCGATGAGGTGGCCGCGCTCGTTGAGCAGCAATACATAGCGCGAGCGGCCGGGCTTAATGTCGGCCACCGTGGTTGGGTAGAGCCGCTCAAGGAACTCGACAGCATCGGGGCCAGTGACCACAAGTTTGCCGAGCGTGCTCACGTCGCCCAGTGACACCGCTTCGCGAACGGCCCAATACTCGACCGTGTGGTCACCGTAGTTCCACGGCCTCCACCATCCGCCGAAGCGATCCATCTGTGCACCCAACGCAAGGTGTTCGTCGTGCAGGGGTGAGTAGCGAAAGACGTCGGTGTAGGTGTCGGCGGCGGCTTCGGCCAACGTGATCTGACGCGATGCGGGGCGAGCGGTGAACAGTTCGGGAGTGGATCCGGAGCGTTCGGCTACGAACGCCTGCAGGTGCGGGCCACACACCGAACCCTGGCATGTTCCAGTGCCGCACAGGCTGGCTCGTTTGACCAATTCGAGTTCATGGAATCCGCGGGCCCACACGCCTTCGAGGTCTTCGACCTCGACACGCGAGCACGGACACACGGTGCCGGCCGTCGGGCACGGCGGCAATGGGAACTTTTTGGCAGCAGGTCCGACCACAGTGACAGGAAGGCCGAACGACATGCGTGCCAACAGATCTCGTGGGGCGAACCCGAGGCCGACGATGA
This sequence comes from Actinomycetota bacterium, assembly GCA_026393695.1. Taxonomy (GTDB): domain Bacteria; phylum Actinomycetota; class Acidimicrobiia; order Acidimicrobiales; family Ilumatobacteraceae; genus WLMZ01. The sequence continues at coordinate 672 of JAPKZR010000286.1, read as the reverse complement.
GGGTGCTACATGCCGTAGTGGTTTGGGTGCCATCGGTGTCAACCGTGACCACGGCGGTGACGGAACCGTGTTCGTTGCCTTCGATTCGAACGATCTGTCCGGCCACGGCAACGCATGGAACATCGGCGGGCAAGTATCCGACCGCGACTGCATCGGGCAGCGACACACCTGATGCGTGCAGCTGCTCGGCGGCGCGCGCAGTAACGATGCCGCGCAAGTTGTTGCCGGGGCACACCGGCTGAAGCTCGGCTGCGCCGGTAGCGACGATCACTTGATGGGCGTGGATATGAGCCATGCCGGTGGGCTGACGCACGATCACGGTGGGTCCGCCATAGATGGCAACGACTTCGTTGCCGTCGCGTGCGTCGAGCACCAACACGTGGTGTCCGGCGCTGCGAGCCTCGGCGGCTGCGGCTGTGCCGCTGGACCCAGCGCCAATAACGACAACATCGACCTCGGAGCGGGTGACCCCGACAACATCGCCAAGCGGTGTCTTGGTGATGTCGGCCTGGACAACGTTGGGGAACGATGGATTGCCGGTGGATGGGTGGCGACGCACCACAAGGCCCGGCGTCGCTGGGGTCTGACAGGTGCGCACATATGGCACGCCGTCGACATCGGCTGAACAGTTAGGGCAGTCGCCGCCGAGGCACAACGTGCCGCCGGATTTGG
>JAPKZR010000170.1 GCA_026393695.1 Actinomycetota bacterium | reverse complement strand
TCGAACTCGATTACTACGACCTCAGCATCGAGCACCGCGATGCCACCAGCGACCAAGTCACCATCGACTCTGCTGAGGCCACCAAGAAGCACGGCGTTGCGGTGAAGTGCGCAACCATCACCCCCGACGAACAGCGCGTCGAAGAGTTCGATCTGAAGAAGATGTGGAAAAGCCCCAACGGCACCATCCGCAACATTCTCGGCGGCGTCATCTTCCGTGAACCCATCATTATGAGCAACATTCCTCGGCTTGTGCCGGGATGGACCAAGCCCATTGTGGTTGGCCGTCACGCACACGGCGATCAGTACAAGGCAACCGACTTCAAGGCACCAGGCGCCGGCTCGCTCACCATGACCTACACGCCTGCCAACGGCGACGAACCAGTGATTATGGATGTCGCTACGTTCGGCCCCGACGGTGGCGTGGGCATGGGCATGTACAACTTCAACGACTCGATCCGCGACTTCGCTCGGGCCAGCCTCACGTTCGGTTTGCAGCGCAACTACCCGGTGTACCTCAGCACCAAGAACACCATTCTCAAGGCCTATGACGGCAGCTTCAAAGACATCTTCGAGCAAGTCTTCAACGACGAGTTCAAGGCCGACTACGACGCCAAGGGCCTCACCTACGAGCACCGCCTCATCGACGACATGGTCGCTTGCGCGCTCAAGTGGGAGGGCGGCTACGTGTGGGCATGCAAGAACTACGACGGCGATGTGCAGTCGGACATCGTGGCCCAGGGCTTCGGTTCGCTTGGCTTGATGACCAGCGTGTTGCTCACACCCGATGGTCGCACCATGGAGGCTGAGGCAGCGCATGGCACGGTCACGCGTCACTACCGCGAGCACCAAAAGGGCAACAAGACTTCTACGAACCCCATCGCATCGATCTTTGCGTGGACCCGTGGTCTTGCTCACCGCGGCAAGCTCGACGGAACCCCCGAGCTCATTGCCTTTGCCGATGCGCTCGAGGCCGTGTGCATCGAGGCCGTCGAAGGCGGCGAGATGACCAAAGACTTGTCGTCGCTCATCAGTAAAGATGCGCCGTATCTCAACACTGAAGATTTCCTCGACGCCCTCGATCGTCGTCTTCAGGCCAAGATGCGTTGAGCATTTCGGCGGTCCTGCTCGACTGGGGACACACGCTGTTCGACACTCCTGGCAGTGTCGATTTCATCGCCGACTTTGCCTCACAGCAGGGTCATGCGATCAGTCGCGACGAGATCTACACGCTCTGGAACGATGCGCGCGTGCGCTCGCGCTCGGCCGACGAAATCGCCAAAGGTCGCGATAAGTCGGCAAGCCTGCATCGTCAATGCTGGATTTCGTTGTGGGCCCAACTCGAGCAGCGCTGTCCCGGCGTCAGCGAAGTGCTCTACGAGTTCGAGACCTCTGCCGCAGGTTGGTCGCCATACGTCGATACGGCCGCAGTGCTCACGAATCTCAGTGAGCGACACATTCCGGTTGTCATCATCAGTGATGTTGCGTTCGATCTGCGGCCGATTCTGCGTTACTACAACCTCGACCACTTAGTACACACCTACGTGCTGTCGGGCGAGCATGGCACCATCAAGCCAGAGCTGCATCTGTTCCGTGTCGCTCTCGATGCTGTGGGTGTTGCCGCCGAGCACGCGCTCATGGTTGGCGATAATCACATCAACGACGGCGCAGCCATCGACGCGGGCATTCGCACGGTGCTGTTGCCGCCCGTTGCGCATGGTGCGCCTCGAGGACTCAGCGTGATTCTCGACCTGATCGACGCTGGCGTGTGAGACTGGCGCATGCGCGCAGTTGTCTTACGAACTCATGGTGGCCCCGATTGTCTCACGATCGAAAATGTTGACGACCCGGCGGTAGGCGCCGACGAGGTGCTCATCGACATCGCCGCAACGGCACTCAACCGAGCCGACCTGTTGCAGGTGATGGGCCTCTATCCGAACCCGCGTCCATCGTCGCTCGAGATTCCGGGACTCGAATTCTCGGGCACGGTTGCCGCTGTCGGCGATCGCGTCACGCTATGGAAGCGCGGCGACGAAGTGATGGCTATCGATGCGGGCGGCGCCTACGCCGAGCGCATTGCAGTGCACGAGCGTCAGCTCATGGCGGTGCCAGCCACGGTTGGCCTTCGTGACGCTGCGGCAATCCCCGAGGTGTTCCTCACCGCATGGGACGCACTGGTGGTGCAAGGTGGGCTCACCAGCGGCCGCTGGGCGTTGGTGCATGCAGGCGGCTCAGGTGTTGGCACGGCGGCCATCCAGATCGCCAAAGCTATTGGTGCGCGCATCGCGGTTACCTGTAGCTCCGGCAAGGTGCAAGCGTGTCAAGAGCTCGGCGCCGACGTTGTTATCGATTACAAAGACAAAGACTTCGTCGCCGAAGTGCGCGCTGCTACCGATGGCCGCGGTGTCGATGTCGTGCTCGATGTCATCGGCGGCGACTATGTCGATCGCAACCTTCAGGCGGTCGCTTCGCAGGGCCGCATCGTGCAGGTTGGACTGATGGGTGGGGGAGCCACCTCAATCAATATGGGTCTGGTGCTGTCCAAGCGGGTGGCGCTGATTGGCACCGTGCTTCGGGCGCGGCCTATCGAAGAAAAGGTGGCACTCACTCAGCGGTTCATCCGCGAGATGCTGCCGCTGTTCACCTCAGGCGAGCTGCGTCCGATCATCGACTCGCGTTATTCGTTCGATCAGATCGCCGACGCTCACCGACGCATGGCCTCTAACGCCAACACCGGCAAGATCGTCATCGACCTCTAACAGCTCGCCACCAGGTTCGTTTCGACACCCAGGTTCGCTCCATCAAAGCGTTTGTTGAAGACAGTTGGTCAACCCTCAACCAAAAGTCTTCAACAAAACAGGAAGTGGACGCTAGAAGATGGTTAGCGGCTGGCCATTGGCACGTAGTCGCGGGCGTCGGCGCCGCTATACCACTGGCGAGGACGGCTGATCTTTTGCTCTTTGTCGGCAAGAAGTTCTTGCCAGTGAGCCAACCAGCCGACGGTGCGAGGGATTGCGAAGAGTACCGTGAACATCGAGATTGGGAATCCCATGGCCTGATAGATCAGGCCTGAGTAGAAGTCGACGTTGGGGTACAGCTTGCGGCTGATGAAGTACTCGTCGTTTAGCGCGGTCTCTTCGAGCTTGAGCGCAATGTCGAGCAACGGGTTTTTGCCGGTGACCTCGAATACGTCGTACGCGGCCTTTTTGATGATGGTGGCGCGTGGGTCGTAGTTCTTATACACACGGTGACCAAAGCCCATCAGGCGACCGCCCTTGCCACTCTTCACTTCTTCGATGAAGGCAGGCACATTGTCCATATGGCCGATGTCGGCGAGCATGCGCACAACACCTTCGTTGGCGCCGCCATGAAGGGGTCCACCCAGTGCCGACGCCGCTGCCGAGCACGATGTGTATGGGTCTGCGTGGCTTGAACCGACGACGCGCATTGCGGTGGTGCCGCAGTTCTGCTCGTGGTCGGCGTGCAGGATGAACAACACATCCATCGCTCGCTCGAGGCGAGGGTCAACCTGGTAGTCGCCGATCTTCCACATCATGTTCAAGAAGTTGCCGGGGAAGCTGAGGTCGTTGTCTGGGTAGACAAACGGCAAGCCCACCGAGAAGCGGTGGCACATTGAGGCCAAGGTGGGCATCTTCGCGACGAGACGCAGAATCTGCTTGTCGCGGCTGGCCTTGTCGTCGATGTTTTTGGCGTCGTTGTAGAACGTGCCGAGCGCTGCGACGGCGCTGATGAACATGCCCATTGGATGAGCGTCGTAATGGAAACCATCGACGAAACGCTTGCGCATGTTTTCGTGAATGAACGTGTGCTGGGTGACGTCGGTCTTCCAGCGATCGAGCTGTACGGCGTCGGGGAGTTCGCCGTTGAGCAACAGGTATGCCACTTCGAGATAGGTGCTGTGCTCGGCGAGTTGCTCGATGGGGTAACCGCGATGGCGCAGGATGCCCGCATCGCCGTCGAGATAGGTGATCGCACTCTTGCATGCAGCGGTCTGCATGTAGGCCGGGTCGTAGATATACAACGCCGGATCAAGGTCGCGGATGGCAGAGGCTGGGAACACGCCGTCTGTGATTGGAACCGTGACGGTCTTGCCGGTGCGGTCGTCGGTGATGGTAATGGTGTCGGGCACGTTGCTCCCTGAGGTGACACGGATAATGGCATGGGGGCTTGCTCCCCCGGAGAGCACCTTAGTGGCGCAGCGCCTCAGAGTGGCGAGTTATCGTGCTGAGAAGCCGACAGTGTTTCGCGTTTGTTCACCAACACGGCCAAGGCGCCGCAAATCTCGCTGCGGGTGTCGGCGGGTTCGACCACGCCGTCGATATAGCCGCGCTCGGCTGCGATATATGGGTTGAGCAGGCGTTCGGAGTAGTCGGCCTCGAACTCGGCGCGCTCTTCGGGTGTGGCGCGGCGTTGCAAGATCGCTGCGGCCTGCCCGGCGCCCATCACGGCGAGCTCGGCCCATGGCCACGCGAGGCACAAATCGTTACCCATACGTTTGCTGTCCATCACGATGTAGGCGCCGCCGTAGCTCTTGCGAAGCACGACGCAGATTCGTGGCACCGTGGACCGGCCGTAGGCGAACACCAGCTGCGCGCCGTGGCGAATCATGCCGCGCCACTCAAGGTCCTTGCCGGGGTAGAAGCCAGGCGTGTCGACAAGCGTGAGGATCGGCAGGTTGAACGCATCGCAGAACGAAACGAACCGAGCGGCTTTTTGTGAGGCGGGGATATCGAGCGTGCCGGCCAACGAGAGCGGTTGATTGGCCACAATGCCCACCGGTCGACCGTCGAAGGTCGCAAACGCGGTGACCACGTTTGATGCCCAGCGCGCACGCAGTTCGAGCAGGTCGCCATCGTCGGCCAGCGCGCGGATCACGTTGCGCACATCGTATGAACCAGTAGACGAAGGCGGAATGAGATCGCCAGCTTCGGGGGTGAGTCGGTCGGGGCTGTCAGTGGTTGGCCACAGCGGCGGCTCTTCGTCGTTGTTGCTCGGAAGGTACGCGAGCAACTGCTCAGCGATCGCGATCGCGTCGGCAAGGTCAACAGCAACCACACTGACGGCGCCTGTGTAACGGGCGTGAGTGTCTGGGCCGCCGAGCTCTTCGTTGTCCATCAACACGCCGGTGAAGTCAGCCACCATCGTTGGGCCGCTCACGAAGGCGTATGCCGAGCCAGCCATGATGACGTGATCGGCAATGCCCAACAGCAGCGCTGGTCCGGAGACTGCGGGGCCGTCGACGATCATGATTGTTGGCACCACGCCACTGCAATCGGTGAGCGCTCGTGCGGCGAGTCCCCAGCCGTGCAAAGCGCTAAACCCTTCGGCGAGGTCGGCGCCTGACGACCCCATCACGGCCACCAGTGGGTAGCCCTTGGTCCGAGCGGTGACCGCAGCAGCGGCGATCATCGACGATGCTTGCGAGGACAGCGCACCTTTACGAACGCTGGAGTCAACGTCGAGCCAGACAACGGTGCGGCCGCCGAGCGTTCGTACGTCAGCACTCGCTGCGCCCGGAACGTGAGAGCGAAGCGCGACTCGGGAGTTGTCTTCGTTCAACGGCATTGGTTTCAGACTAGGCGTTTCGTAGACCCATGGTCGCCTCTCGATGGGCGTCTCTCCATCGGAAAAGGCGAATCGCAGCTAACCGTTTTTGCCGAGCGGGAACGCATCGCTACCAACGTGCACGCCGCGCTGCAACGATCCGCGTGTTCCGAGGATCTCACGAGTTGATTGATGCACCGCACGCGTGGGTGCCCCTGGCGTTGGGCGTCGGCGCTGCACCCAACCGATCACGCGACGGGGGAGTTCGGGAACGAGTACCCGCTTGAAGTCGCCTTTGACCCACCCTGGCACCGCGGTAGCTGGCACGATCGCAGGCCCGAAGCCCTCCATCGCCAACGAGGTCAGCAGGCGCACGCCGTCGATTTCGGCTTGCGCGCGAAGGGTGGTGCCGCACGAAGCGGCGGCCTTGTCGAGAATGCGTCGCATCGCTGTGCCCTTTGGTGGGATGAGCAGATGTTCGCTGGCGACCCGTTGCAGCGAAAGCTCGTCCTCTTGTGCCCATGGATGGCGGCTATGCACAATCACGATGAGGTCCTCGGCGAACAATGGCTCGACAGTGAGTTCGGGGTCGTCCACTGGCAGATGCACAACGGCGGCATCGAGGTGCCCGGCCATCAGGCGGGGGAGCAAGGTTGTGGTGCTTCCCTCGAACACGGTCACGTGCACCAGTGGGTGCTGCTCGGCGAGCGACGGGAGCAGCTGCGGCATCAACCACCGCGCCGTGGTGCCAATGACTCCAATGCGAGCGTCACCGCTCACGGCGTCGCCACGGCTGGCCATATCGGCCGAGATGTCGTCCATCTCGCGCAGGATGCGCCGGGCACGTTCGACAACCTGGCCGCCGTCGTCGGTGAGGCCACCGCGGTGGCGGTCGACCAGCGTGACGCCGAGTTCTTTTTCGAGCCGGGAGATATGCCCCGAAACGTTGGATTGCACGGTGTAGAGCGCCCGAGCCGCCGAAGAAAACGACCCGTGATCGGCGATTGCCACGAGTGCTGAGAGCTGGCGGAGATCCATCTGCAAAAAAGATAGCGGGCATCTAGGAGTTCTGCTTGCAAGATCACTCATTGGGGTGCATACTTTTAATTGTCATCAAAGCGGTGGTTCCCCCAATCGCCGCTTGACAAGAACGTCAGCGAGCTTCCCCCAAGCAAACTGATGAAGAGGTTGAGAGGTCCCGCTTCCCCCAAGCGGGACCTTTCCCGTTTTCGCCTACGCTGTGGCAATGAGTCCCATCAAACAGCCACATTCGGCGACATCGAGTGAGTCTCGTGGAGCCGCATTCTTCGACCTTGATCGCACGCTGTTGGCGGGTGCGTCGGGCGAGGTGTTCAGTTCGGCGATGAAGGCTGCGGGTTTGGTCTCGCGCACGATTCCCGGTGAGAAGCTGCTGTTCAGCTTGTTCAACACCATTGGCGAGACATTGCCCAGCATGGCGCTGGCTCGCCAGGCGGTTGTGTTGGCCCGTGGCAAATCACGCTCTGCGGTGCAGACTGCGGCACTAGCCGTGGCGCAACAACTTGCCGACATGGTGCAGCCGTATGCGGGGGTGTTGTTCGCCGAGCACCGCGCCGCTGGTCGCCCCATCGTGCTGGCAACCACCACGCCCTACGATCTCGTGAAACCGTTTGCCGATCTGCTCGGGTTCGACGATGTTGTGGCCACGCAGTACTCCACCGGCGCCGACGGCCTCTACGACGGCACTCTTTCGGGGCCGTTCGTGTGGAGCTCGGGCAAGTTGGCCGCAGTGCAGAACTGGGCCGATTACCACGGCGTCGATCTGCCGAACAGCTTTGCGTATAGCGACAGCTTCTACGACACGCCGCTGTTGGCTGCTGTCGGCAATCCGTTTGTTGTGAACCCTGATCCCCGAATGGTGCTCATGGCTGCAGCGCGCCGTTGGCCCGTGATTCATCTCGATGTCGCCCCTGGCACCCCTAGCGCCTCGCGGGTTCCGAGCATTCCCAATGTCGGCGTCGAGATTCAGAAGTTGGCTCTTGCGCTGACTCACCCGTTGATGTTTCCGTACGCGCGGTTCGACATCAGCGGCGTCGAGAACATTCCCGCTTCAGGCCCAGCGATTGTGTGCGGCAACCATCGCAGCTATTTCGATGTTGCGGCGATGGCGTTGGTCATCGCCAAGACCGGCCGCACCGTTCGCTTCCTCGGCAAAAAGGAGGTGTTCGATGCCCCAATCATCGGGCAGATTGCCACCGCGATGGGTGGCATTCGGGTCGAACGCGGCACCGGTAGCGACGAGCCGCTCAAGGCAGCTGCCGAAGCGCTCGAAGCGGGCGACGTCGTGGCGATGATGCCACAGGGCACTATTCCTCGGGGCATGGCATTTTTCGATCCAGTTCTCAAGGGTCGGTGGGGTGCGGCGCGCCTCGCGGCGATGACCAAAGCTCCCGTGATTCCAGTGGGTATCTGGGGCACTGAAAAGGTGTGGCCGCGCAATTCGCGTTTGCCCAACATCTTGAACGTGCTCGATCCGCCACTGGTCACCGCCAATGTCGGCGCACCAGTGACGCTGAGCCGCCGCAGCGAAGATGCCGATACCCGACGCCTGATGAAGGCCATCTCGGCGCTGCTTCCACCTGAGGGTCGTGCGAAATATGTGCCCACCGACGACGAGCTCGCTGCTACGTTGCCTCCCGGATACGAGGGCGATCCGCGCGCCGAGTACAAACGTCGACCAGGAAGGGATTGATCACCGTGTCGAACCCAGTGATAGTGCTCTTGCACGGACCCAACCTGAACCTTCTCGGACAACGCGAGCCACATATCTACGGCTCGGCAACACTCGACGATTATGTGGCGGTAACTCGCTCCGCAGCCGAGGCCAACGGTTTTACGCTCGACGATTTTCAGACCAACCACGAAGGCCAACTGGTCGATGCCATTCACGCTGCGCGTACCCGCGCCGCTGCCATCATCATCAATCCCGGCGCGTTCACGCACTACGCATGGAGCATCCACGATGCACTCGCCGCGTTCAGTGGGCCGGTGATCGAGGTGCACATCTCGAACCCGAATGCTCGCGAAGAGTGGCGTCACACCAGCGTGGTGTCGCCGGTCGCTACGGGGACCATTGTTGGGCTCGGTATTCACGGTTACGAACTGGCGGTGCAGGCCGTCGCCCGCAAGCTCGCGCCGTGACCCTGCGCCAACTCGCAGCACTCGATTACGCGTCGCGGGCGCCACAGCTGCAACGCAGTCTCCGCGAGGCATCCATCGAAGCGCTCCTCGTCACCAGCCTCACCAACATTCGTTGGCTCACCGGGTTCACCGGCTCGAGTGCCTGGCTGCTTGTCACTCACGACGAAATGCTGCTTGTCACCGACGGCCGCTACGGCGACCAAGCGTCAGCGCAACTCAACGATGCAGGCGTGCATGCTGGCGTTGGCATTGGCCAGACCAAAGCGGCGCAGATCGCGCACGTTGCGCAAGCGTTCGGCTCGCGCACGGTGCTCGGCTTCGAGGGCGCACACATCAGCTATGCCGAGCACGCATCGTTGTCATCGAAGCTCGAAGCATCGTGGACGCCCACAGAGGGTTTGGTCGAAACCCATCGTCGCACCAAAGATCAAGGCGAACTCGACCGCATGGCACGCGCCGGGGCCATCGCTGACGATGCGTTGGCGGCCACCTTGCCATTACTCGCCCACGAGCCCACCGAGGTCGAGTTACGCGATGCGCTCGAGGCGGCGATGCGGCAGTTGGGCGCTGAAGCGCCAAGTTTCGACACGATCATTGCTGCAGGCGCCAACGCCACGATGCCGCATCACCGACCCGACCAAACCCGAATCATCGAGGGAATGACGGTGGTTATCGATTTCGGCGCCCTCTTCGACGGATACCACAGCGACATGACCCGAACCTTCACGATGGGCGACCCCACACCGATGCAAGACGAGGTTTTTCAGGTTGTGCTGCAAGCACAATGTGCTGGCGTGGCGGCCGTCGCCGCCGGCGCAAGTGGCCGTGGCATCGACGATCTGTGTCGAGCGGCCATCGCTGGGGCTGGCTGGGGCGACTGGTTTACGCACGGAACCGGACATGGTGTGGGCCTACAAATCCACGAATCGCCGTGGCTCACCCAGAGTTTTGACGACACTCTTCAGGTCGCAGACGTAGTGACTGTCGAGCCGGGCGTCTATCGTAGAGATTTCGGCGGCGTCCGTATTGAAGACATGGTGGTAGTTGCCACCCACGGATGCGAGCCGCTCACCAAAACGCCCAAGGACTCACCATGCCTGCCATTACAACCAACGAACTGAAGAACGGCATCACGCTCGAACTCGAAAACGGCCTGTTTCAGGTTGTCGAGTTTCAGCATGTCAAGCCCGGCAAGGGTGGCGCCTTCGTTCGTACGAAGATTCGCAACCTGCGCAACGGTGCGGTCATCGAAAAGACCTTCAATGCCGGCATCCGCGTCGAGCAGGCAATCATCGATCGCAGTGACATGCAGTTCCTGTACCGCGATGGCGACGACTACGTGTTCATGAACACCGAGACATACGACCAGATGAACGTGCCGCCAAAGGCGCTCGGCGAAGCGGCCGACTACCTGATCGAGTCGATGTTGGCCACGGTAGCGATGTACCAAGGTGAGATCATCAGCGTCGAGATCGAGGCATCGGTTGCTTTGACCATCGCCGACACCGACCCAGGTGTCCAGGGCGATCGCGTCAGCGGTGCCCGCAAGCCAGCCACGCTTGAGACCGGCAAGGTCATTCAGGTTCCGCTGTTTATCAACCCGGGCGACAAGGTCAAGGTCGACACACGCACCGGCGAATACATGACTCGGGTCTGACCAGTATGACCCGTCGTGCCCGAGCGATCGGCCAAGAAGACGAACGCTCTGACGCGCGAGAGCGGGCGCTCATTCTGCTCTATGAGGCCGAATCAAAGTCGATGGCTCCAACCGATGTTGCCGAGGCGCAGGTTCTTGTTCCCGACGAACTCACCCGTTTGTTGGTCACCGGAGTCGAGCAGCAGGGTCGCGAGATCGACGATCTCATTGCGGCGCACGCCAAGGGTTGGACCCTGCAGCGCATGCCTACTATCGACCGCAACGTGCTGCGCATTGGCGTGTTCGAGTTGATGTCGCGACCCGAGGTTCCAGTGGCCGTCATTATCGACGAAGCGGTAGAGCTAGCGAAGCGCTTCTCCACCGACGACTCTGGGAAGTTCGTCAACGGCGTGCTGTCGGCCATTGTTGTCAAGGTGCGCGGCGCTTAGTCCACATAGGCCATTGCTAAGGTCTCGCCGATGACGGTGACTGAACACAGCGACAACACTGTGGCCCACGAGGCCGACGCAGCTCCCGCTTCAAGTCGTCGCGATCAGGCCCTCGCGTCAGAGATCGTTGTCGCATTCACTGCGATCGCAGTGTTGTTGTTCATGGTGCGTGTTTTCGGTGGCATGTGGCCGCGAAACTTCAAGATCTTCTTCCCCGATTCGTTCTCGTTTCTCAACGCAGCGCGCCACACTCCGTTCTCGCCAGCGTTCTATGCGGCCGAACGTCCAATCGCTTTTCCAACACTGTTGTTTCTGCTCGGACGAAGCACGGCGCTCACCATCTTTGTGCAGACAGCGTTGTATGCACTGGCGTTCGTATTCGCAGCGCGTACGGCGTGGATGGCGCTTCGCCATCACGTTGCTCGCGTCGCCGGTATCGCAGCGCTGTGCGTCATCGCGCTTGAGCCTCGGTTCGCATTGTGGAACTCGCACATTCTCAGTGAGTCGATCGGGATGACGCTGTCGCTGATGTCGGTGATGCTGTGGTGGCGTTTCTCCTCGCAGCCAACCGTCTCGCGACTGCGGTGGGCCAGCCTCGCAACCATTGCGTGGTTGACCGCTCGGGACTCCAATGTGCCGCCTTGGGCCGCTGTTGGTGTGCCGGCGTTACTGCTCGCATCGTTTTGGTGGCGCAGCGTCGACCGCGATCTTCGCCTCGCAATGCGCCGCTGGGCAGCGGTCACGCTTGTGGTGTGCGTCGGCGTCACGCTCACCCAGGCCGCCAATGGCCGAAACCGTTACGCCACACTGAACAACGTCGGACAACGTGTGCTGCCGTATGAAAATCTCACGAATTGGTTTGTTGGTCAGGGCATGCCGATGAGCGAGGCATTGCGCGAGCGAACCGGATCGAGCAGTTTCGACGACCAATGGAAGATGCTCGAGAGCGAAGATCTCGTTGAGTTTCGAGCGTGGGCGAGGGGCCCAGGCCAGCGCGAGATGCTGATGTCATACGCTCGCTTTGCACCCCATTGGGTGCGCAGCTTGAAGGCCGACCTGCCCGTGTTGCTCGCATCGAAGCAAGCCGAGTACGACGCGTTTCATGTTGCTGCTCGATTACCGAAGGCGGCATCGAATCAACTCGGCGGGCCTACCACGCCGTTCGGTCTGCTCATCTGGACACTTGCCGCGGTCGGCGGCATTGCCCTGGCTCTCCGACAACGCAGAGTCCAAGCAGTGGTGCTGTCGTTGCTGTTGGCCTCCACATTTGTCGATCTCTACATGGCCTATGTCGGTGACTCCGTAGAGGTGCAACGGCACATGGTCGGGCCGCTGTCGCGTATGGCCATCATTTTGGTGATGTGCGTAGCCATCGGGGTCGATTCGATTGCGGCGGCTGTGAAGCAGCGCCGCCGGAAAGTGGCGTAATGCTGAACCGATATTGGCGCCGCGCCATTGTGTTCATCACGGCCTTCATCGTGGCGGCGTTCGTCGTGGCGGCGTTTTTTGACAACGAGTTTCGGTCCCGCAGTTGGGACCCCCAGCAGATGCGCGACTACGTCGAACGAACCATCCATTTCGGGGGCACGTTCTACGAGAACGGTTTGCTGAACAAGGGACCTCTTGAGCCAGTTGTGTATCGACTCGCGGCGGCGCTTACGTCGTGGGAGGGCTTCTGGTACGCGATCTCGTTCTTCATCTTGATCGTCAGCGGCCTTGTCGCGTGGGCCGCAAGTCGCGCCGCTCAGGTCGTCGGCGGTCATCGCTTACTCGGAGCTGCGCTCGGCATCGGGGTGTTCTTTCATTTCACGTTAGGTAAGGCCGATTACGCCGGAGTTCTGTACAGCCGCAACATGATCGTTGGGCTGCTGGCCGCCGCATGGCTCGTGGCTCTCGCGCCGAACGCGTGGACCCCCGAGCGCGCGTGGCGGTCATCGATCGTCATCGGAGTGCTGCTTGGCCTCGCCACCCAGACGCTGTTGGTCTCTGCTATCGCAGCGGTCGCGGTGGCTCTCGTGGCTTGGTCGGAAATCAACGACATCTTTGACGACGCGCTGTATCGCAAGTGTCGGCGAACACTCATTGCTGCGCCAGTGTTGGTCACCGTGGCGGCGCCGCTGTACTACGCCGCGCGTGGCCGCTTCGATGAGTTCTGGAGCGGCTGGTGGACCTACGCGCTGTACCAAAACAGCGGCACCGGCCGCAGCCTCGCCAACCAGCTCGCCTACGGGCGTGAGGTCATTCTGCGTTATTACCGAACGTGGCCCGTCTCGTTCGTCATCGTGTTCGCGTTCGTGGCGGTGACCATCGCCTTGTGGCGCACGCTCGAGCGTCGCGAGCGGGCCGTGCATGCGAGCATCTCGCTCTGGTTTGTTGGCGCATGGGTCGAACTTGTCCTTGGTCAGCGCTATTCGTCGCACTACTTCGCAGTCTTGGCCGTGCCCACCGCATTGATGGCTGCCGTTGTTGTCGGGCACGTCTACCGACTGCTCCAACGCGACCGTGGCGAGTTCCGCAGTGTGATTGCTTGGCCGTTGGTCGCCAGCGTGCTCACGGTTGCAGCATGGGGAGGCCAGCACCTCGACCTTGGGCTGCAGGCGGCCAGCAAGTTCACCAGCGTGCATCAAGCGGCAGCAGCGCGTGCGGCAAATACTCCGGGCAACGAACGCACTGTGCGAGCCACGCTCGATCTCGTGTCAAAGGCCGACGATCCGTTGCTTACGTGGACTGAGTTTCCTTGGCCGTATCTCAACTTCCGTCGCGTGTCGGCCACACGATTCATCTGGAAGAGCTTCATGCTCGGTCAGATCTACTTCGGCCGTACGGGCCCGCAGTATGTGCTGCCCAAGACATGGCAGTGGTTTGCTGAAGACATGCGCGAGGCCAACCCGGCTGCGTTCCTTGAAGAGACCGCCTTGCCGCTCACCCCCGACACGCCGTTCGCCGACTACGTGGCGGCCAACTTCGACATCGCGTACGCGGGACCCGACTACAACATCTATCTCCGCCACGATCAGGCGGCTGCAGTACTGCGTGGCGACCGAGGAAAAGTGGTTACCCCATCCTCCGCATTTGGCGATACCACGAAGTGGAAGGTTGCGGCGGGCGGCGCGTCGCTTGCCATCGACTCGGGCACCCCAGTCGAAGATGCGTTGCAACTGAGCTCGTCGCTGTGCAATCGCATCTCTGGCACGTATCTCGCTCAACCAGGTGCAGCCGGTTCGTTCTTATCGTTTAGGTTCGACAATCCAGCGACGACCGCGAGTCATATGCGTTTGAACATTGTTGATTCGAGAGCAATGTCGGGAAGCGACACCACCGTGTTCGAGTCAGTGCCGCTCAGTTCAGCCTCAGCCGACGACGCCGAGTCTGAGGTGACCGACCTTTCGCCACACACTTTTGCGGTTGTGGTGGGCAGCGTGTCGGCGGCCCTGGTGATCGACGGAGAGATTCGAGCCGCTGTTCGACTCGACGGCGAACGCAGCGTGTCGCTTGAAGTCCGCAACGGTGG
This sequence comes from Actinomycetota bacterium, assembly GCA_026393695.1. GTDB lineage: Bacteria > Actinomycetota > Acidimicrobiia > Acidimicrobiales > Ilumatobacteraceae > WLMZ01. The sequence continues at coordinate 4,954 of JAPKZR010000170.1, read as the reverse complement.
AGTCGTGCTCAGCGACCTTCGGGTCGGGCCACCACCCCCAAACAGTGGGTGTGGCGGCTAGCCCATTCGACTGCTATGGTGCGGTCAGCCGTAAAACGGGTCCAGAGAGGCCCGAACGGAGGAGAAAGCAACATGTCCGGTCAAGAGCCCAATTCAGATCACGTCGTCACGCCTCCGGTCGGGGGCGTTTTTCGTATCAAGGCTGAGGTTCTAGGAGCCGACGACATTCGCCGTGCGGTCACTCGAATTGCCCACGAGATTCTCGAGCGCAACAAAGGCCTCGACAACGTTGTGCTCATCGGCCTTCAGCGTGGCGGAGTCTGGCTTGCCAAGCTGTTAGCAGAGACAATCTCACGAGTTGAGCCGGGCACCAACGTGCCGGTCGGCGCGGTCGATGTCTCGATGTATCGCGACGACATTGGCCTTCGCCCCGTATCTCCCGGAGCCGTCACCGACATTCCGGTCGATCTCGATGGGCGAGTGGTGGTGCTGGTCGACGACGTGCTGTTCACCGGGCGCACCGTTCGTGCCGCACTCGACGCACTCAACGAATATGGCCGACCGCGCATGGTGCAACTTGCTGTGCTTATCGATCGTGGCCATCGCGAACTTCCGATTCGCCCCGACTTCGTTGGTAAGAACCTTCCGAGCAGCAGCGACGAAGACGTGCGAGTTACTCCCGACGGCGTGGTCATTGGCCATCGTGAGCCCACAGGCGAGGTGGCGTCATGAAGCATCTTCGATCAATCGACGAACTCGGTGTCGCCGGACTGCATCGACTGCTCGACCTCAGTGACCACATGGCTGAGATCAATCGTCGTCCCGTGCCCAAGGTGCCCGCCTTGCGCGGCAAGACCGTTGTCAGTTTGTTCTTCGAAGACAGCACACGCACACGACTCAGCTTTGAGACGGCGGCAAAGCGACTCAGTGCCGACACGATGACCTTCAGTGTCAGCACCAGCAGCGTGAACAAAGGCGAGAGCCTGCGCGACACCATCGAGACGGTCGCCGCAATGGGCGTCGATGCGTTCGTGGTGCGGCATAAGAGCAGCGGTGTTCCATGGCAGATCAGCCGATGGACCGACGCTGCCGTAGTCAACGCCGGAGATGGTTGGCACGAACACCCCACCCAAGCGCTGCTCGATTGCTACACCGTGCGCACGGCACTGAATCGGCCCGAAGGGTTCGATGGGCTTCACATCGCAATCGTTGGCGACATCAAGCACAGTCGCGTCGCGCGCAGCAATGTGTGGGCTTTCGCAGCGCTCGGTGCTCGTGTCACCTTGGTAGCGCCGCACACGTTGCTGCCTCCGTCGCTCGAGGGTTGGCCGGTCGATGTCGCCCACTCCATTGACGATGTGGTCGATCGGGTCGACGTGCTCTACATGTTGCGGATGCAGCGCGAGCGCATGCACGAAGCACTCGTTCCAAGCCTTCGCGAATACACATCGCGATTCGGTCTCACTCCAGCTCGCGCCGATCGCTTACAGGCGCACACCTTGGTCATGCATCCCGGCCCAATGAACCGCGGCGTTGAGATGGCGGTTGACCCTGCAGAGTTGCCCGGCTCGGTGATCACCCAACAGGTGACCAACGGCGTCAGCGTACGCATGGCAGTTTTATTCGATCTTCTCGGTAGTGGTTCGGGATTGGCAGGGGAGGCGTCATGACTGACGTGAACAACACATCGGTCGTCATCAAGGGCGGCACGATTCTCGACCAGCGCGGCGAGCAAGTTGGCGATGTTCGTATCGAAGGCGGTGTCATCACCGAGGTTGGGCCATCGCTCACCGGCGATCGCGTGCTCGACGCCAGCGGCTGCATGGTCAGCCCAGGTTTTGTCGATCTGCATGTGCATCTCCGTGAGCCTGGCCGCGAAGAGGCCGAGACTGTCGAAACTGGTTCGCGTGCTGCGGCGCTGGGTGGCTTCACCGCAGTCGTTGCGATGCCGAACACCGAGCCTCCGCACGACAGCGTTGCGGTGGTACAGATGGTGCGCCGCCTCGGTGAGCAAGCCGGGCTGTGCGAAGTGTTGCCCAGCGGTTGCATCACCATCGGGCGCGCTGGCGAGGTGCTCGCCCCAATGGCCGAACTCGCTGCTGCTGGCGTGCATATCTTCACCGACGACGGCACGGGCGTGCAGGATCCGCTACTCATGCGCAGGGCGCTTGAGTACGCAAAGAGCCTCGGCATTCTGCTCGCGCAGCACTGCGAAGTGAGCCGCCTCACCGAGGGCGCCGTGATGCACGAGGGTGGCTGTTGCTCGCGCCTTGGTGTTCCCGGATGGCCATCAGTAGCCGAAGAGCTCATGGTGTTTCGCGATATCGAGCTGTCGCGGCTCACTGGCGCCCCTGTTCACTTCTTGCACCTGTCTACGGCAAAGAGTGTCGACCTCGTTCGTCGAGCGAAGGCCGAAGGATTGCTCGTTACCGCCGAGGCGGCGCCGCATCACTTCACGCTGACCGACGAACTGTTGTCGGGCTTCGACCCCATCTTCAAGGTGAACCCACCGCTCCGCGAACTCACCGACGTGATGGCGGTGCGTGAAGGCCTCGCCGACGGCACCATCGATGCCATCGCCACCGATCACGCGCCGCACCCTCCAGAACTCAAAGAGATGCCGCTCGACCAAGCGCCCCCGGGCATGCTCGGTCTCGAAACGTCGCTTGCGCTCTCGATCAGCGAGCTCGGTCTGCCGCTGCAGCAGGTAGTTGCTTTGCTGTCCTGGAAGCCTGCGGCAATTGCCGGCGTGGCTGATCGTCACGGGCGTGCACTCGAGGTCGGTGCGCCAGCCAACATCACCGTGTTCGACCCCAACTTGGCGTGGACCGTCTCGTCGAGCGGGCTCGCCAGCAAGAGCCGCAATACCCCGTACGCAGGTCGTTCGGTGCGGGGCAAGGTTCGTCACACGGTGTTCGGCGGCAATCCGGTTGTTATCGACGGTCAGGCTCAACGATGAATGAATATGCAAGGTTCTGTATGATTATGCAAGGATGGATACTGTGACGATTCAAGAAGCTGCCCTCGTGCTCGCCGACGGAAGTGTGTTCGAAGGCGAACTCATTGGCGCCGGTCCAGCCTCTGGCATCGCCAGCGGCGAAGTGGTGTTCAATACGGTGCTGTCGGGCTACCAAGAGGTCATCACCGACCCCAGCTATGCCGGCCAGATCATCACCTTCACCTACCCCCACATCGGCAACTACGGAGCATCGCTCGCCGACTTCGAATCGCGCCGACTGTTCTGTCGCGGTGTCATCGTTCGCGATCTGGCTCGGCGTGAGTCGAACTACCGCTCTGACGCTCATCTCGATGCCGTGCTCAAGCGCTATGGCGTCAGCGGCATTGCGGGTATCGATACCCGCCGGCTCACCCGTCTGTTGCGCGATTCAGGAGCGATGAGCGGCGCGTTTGGCACGGCCGACGTCGCGTCGCTTCATGCAGCAGCAATCGCTGAGCCTGGAACCGACGGCGTCGATCTCGTCTCGCAGGTCACAACCCCCGCGCCGTACACGGTTGGCTCGGGCGAGCGTCGAATCGTTGCCTACGACTTCGGTATCAAGTACTCAATTGTCGATTATCTCGCCACGCTCGGCACGGTCATCGTGGTGCCCGCTACTACCTCGGCAGAAGAGGTGCTCTCGTTGGCGCCGAGTGGTGTGTTCTTGTCGAACGGCCCGGGCGACCCATCAGTGCTCGATTACGCCGTCGACTCCATCCGCAACTTGATTGGTCGAGTGCCCGTGTTCGGGATCTGTCTCGGCCATCAGTTGCTCAGCCGTGCGCTCGGTGGCACCACATTCAAGCTGCCGTTCGGGCATCATGGCGGCAATCACCCGGTGCAGCATGTCGCGAGCGGCAAGGTTGAGATCACCAGCCAGAACCACAACTTCTGTGTCGACCCCGATTCGCTCGAGGGCATTGTCGACATCACTCACATCAACCTCAACGATCACACCAACGAAGGAATGTCTGTGCGTAATCAGGCTGCGTTCAGCGTGCAGTATCACCCTGAGGCGGGTCCCGGCCCGCACGACGCCAGCTACTTGTTTGGCATGTTCGAGGACATGATGGACGATCCCATCTCATGGCGCGATCGCCCAATGGTGCGCCGGTCTACGCCCGTGCGAACGCCCGGACTCCCACAAGCCGAATTGGGCGTGGCCTGATGCCAAAGCGCACTGACATCCACAGCATTTTGATTATCGGCAGTGGCCCGATCGTCATCGGGCAAGCATGCGAGTTCGACTACAGCGGCACTCAGGCGTGTCGAGTGTTGCGCGAAGCGGGCTACCGAGTCATTCTTGCGAACTCGAACCCGGCCACCATCATGACCGACCCCGATTTCGCCGATGCCACCTACATCGAACCGCTCACTCCCGAGGTCGTGGCGCGCATTATCGAACGCGAACGTCCCGACGCAGTGCTGCCAACGATGGGCGGTCAAACCGCACTCAACATTGCAATGACCTTGTTCGAGCGCGGACTCGTTGGTGTGCCGGGAACCCCCGAACTCATCGGAGCGAACGCAGAGGCAATCTCAACTGCTGAAGACCGCGAGAAGTTCAAGAAGGCGATGATCGAGATCGGTCTCGATGTGCCCGCCAGCGGCATTGCTCATACCCTCGCCGAAGCCATCGAAGTGCTCGAAACCATTGGTCTGCCGTGCATCATCCGCCCGGCCTACATCCTTGGTGGTCGCGGCACCGGTATCGCAGCGACATTCGAAGAGTTCACACACTTGGCCAGTGAGGGAATTGCGTGCAGCCCCATCGGCGAGATTCTGGTTGAGACCAGCATCGCCGGCTGGAAAGAATACGAACTCGAAGTCATGCGTGACCGAAACGACAACTGCGTCATCATTTGCTCCATCGAGAACTTCGATCCAATGGGCGTGCACACCGGCGACTCGATCACGGTGGCCCCAGCGCAAACGCTCAGTGATGTCGAGTACCAG
>JAPKZR010000302.1 GCA_026393695.1 Actinomycetota bacterium | reverse complement strand
TGCCGACGCGATGTTCTCGCGTTTCGGAGTCATGTTCTTCGCCGACCCAACTGCGGCCTTCACCAACCTTGCGAGCAACGTGCGCGCTGGCGGCCGGCTGACCTTTGTGTGTTGGCAACGCGAAGAACTCAACGAATGGATCTCGTTGCCCGCGCAGATCATGCGCACCTTCACACCAGAGCCGGTGCTTCCACCCGCCAACGCTCCGGGTCCATTCGCGTTTCGCGATCGCGATCGCGTGAAGAGCGTCCTCACCGCTGCGGGATGGTCGGCGGTGCAGATCGAACCGTTCAGCGCGCCAACCGTGCTCGGCGCTGGCTTAGGCCTTGAGGCGGCCGTACATCAGTCGATGAGCACCCGAGCTGGCGAGGGTCTGCGCGCTCAGGTTGATGAGGCCACGTTTGCCGCCGCACAAGACGCGATCCGTGCCGAGTTCAGTCAGCGATTGGTTGACGATGCCGTCTCATTCGATGGCAATGTGTGGCTCGTGACCGCAGAGCGTTAGACAGCTGGTCAGTCGACGGCGGCGGCGGGTTCAGGCGTTGCCTCAACTGCATCGCCCGACTTCTTACGCATCTCGCGATAATCCTTGGCGCCGCCCTCTTCGGGTTCGACCTCGAGCGTGACGCCATCGATGGCAATAACGCGCAGCGATTCGCCCGCCTTGATAGGAGTGGCACGGTTGGCACGAGCGCGCCACCGGCCACCCGACACTTCGGCGATGCCCTCGGGGCTGATGTCGGCGAGCGCAGTGCCCATCTCGCCGATCATCCATTCGCGGCCCACGGTTGGCGTTGCAAAACGTGTGCGCACCATCGAGGGCATGCCGACGATGAACGTGAGCATGATGCCGCCGATGCCTGCGATCAGCGTGATCCATGACGGACGCAGCGAGGCACCGAGCACATCGCGGTACAGCGTGAACGAACCGCCGATAAACAGCACGAGCCCCACGCCGGTCCACAGCCGGGGCACGCCCACTTGCACGTCGATCGCGAACGCGACCATCGACAAGAGAATCGCCACAAGCGCCCAACCATGTAGCGGCAGGGCGTTGAGGCCGTAACACGACAAGACCAAACAGGTTGCGCCAACGACGCCAGCCACGCCGATGCCGGCGGTGAAGAACTCGAAGATGAGCAGCGCCAGGCCGATGATGAACAACAGGTAGGCAACCGCTGGGCTACTGACCGTGTGCATGAGTTGATTGATCAAACTGAGCTTGAAGAATCGCACCAATGTGGCGTTGTTCTGAGTGCCGCCCTGATCGGTGAGTGACTCGCTGATGGTGTCGAGCGTGCGGCCACGCGCTTGCATGCCGTCCATCTGCAACACCATGTTCTTGATCGCAGGCACACCTTCGTCGGTGGTCTGCAACTTCAGTGCGCCAGCGGTGCGGGCATCTTGGAAACCCAAGGTTCCGACGCGAAGTTTGTCGGTGGCCGCGCCGAAATCGATGGTGACACCCTCGACCTTGAGTGGCGTGCCGTAGTTGCCGATGCTGGCGCCTGGGGCCATGCCGGTGGCGTCGGCTGCGGCGAGCAGTTGCGCTGGCAAGCCATAAAGATGAGCGCCCGACGGGCCGACCCAGATGCCAATGGGCACTCGCGACTTGTGGAGCCGATCGAGCAACACGGCCATGCGATCGCGTGAAACAACGGCACCTGTGGAGTTGATCTGCAAAATAAGAGCTTGCGACCCATTGACCTCAGCCTGCTTGATGGACTGGGTAATCGAGTCGACAAGAATCTCGTCGATCAGGCCGCTGACCTGCACGACATCGACTGGCGCAAGCGCATCGGAGGCAGCGTCGGCGGGACGCGCAACGTCGGTTGATGAGCTCGCCGCACCCGCTGGAGGCGCGAGAAGACCGACTCCGGCCGCTGTGGCCAACACGATGATCGCTAGTCTGCGCAAGAGAGCCTCCGGAGGGCGTGTGGAATCAGTGCAGTTCTTTGGTGCAGCCCGCCTGGTCATAGTGGCCGGGAAAGGGGGCGTAGGGAAGACAACCGTAACCGCTGTATTGGCTCATGCCGCAGCCGGTGCCGGACTTCGCGTCCTCGCTGTCGAACTCGAGGGCAAGCCGGTGCTGAGCGACCTTCTTGCCGACACCTCTGTAGAAGTGCTCACCATCACTGCCCCTGAGGCACTGGCCGACTATCTCGATACGCACGGTTTGCACCGAGTCTCGAAGCGCCTCGCCACCAGCGGCATCATCGATGTTGTGGCCACCGCCGCACCTGGCATCGACGACATCGTGGTGCTCGGCAAACTCAAACAGCTCGAGCGCAGCGATGACTACGACCTCATCGTGGTCGATGGCCCCGCCGCCGGACACGCGATCACGTTCTTACTTGCGGCCCGCGGCCTGCTCGACACGGTTCGCGGCGGCCCCATTCATACGCAGGCGCAAGACGTGCTCGAGATGTTCCAAGACCCAACCCGCTGCCAAGTGCTGCTGGTTACGTTGCCCGAGACAACGCCCATCAACGAACTCATCGAGACGGCGTATTCGGTAGAAGAGCGCGTGGGCGTGCAGTTGGGCCCGGTCATCGTGAACGGTGTCGATCTCGGCGAGCCAATCACCGTGGTCGACAGTGACAACAATCGGCTTTCCGCCGACCCCGATCTGCTGGCCGCCGCCGACTATCGCAATCACCGCCGCCAATGCCAGCGCGACGAACTCAATCGGTTGTCAACCGATCTTGCTCTCGCCCAGATCGTGCTGCCGCAACTTGCAGTCGCCGGACTCACTCCCGCCGATATCAGCGTGCTCGCGCAGTCGTTGCTGCAGCAGATTGCGCAGCTTCCGTCATGAGCGCCACGAAGTTGTCAGCGCTCGACATCGTGCTGCGCGATGCCGAGATCATCGTGAGCTGTGGTTCGGGCGGCGTCGGCAAGACCACCGCTGCGGCGGCAATTGCAATGCACGCTGCTGCGCTTGGCAAACGAGTCGTGGTCGTCACTATCGACCCCGCCCGCCGCTTGGCCGATGCGTTGGGCCTTGCCGACGGACTCAGCAACGAGCCCACTCGTGTGCATCTCGATCTCGGCCCCAACGCCGAAGCGTTCGGCGAACTCTGGGCGATGATGCTCGATCCCGCCACCACATTCGATGGTCTCGTGCGCCAATACGCCGAGACTCCAGAACGCGCCGAGCGCATCTTGGCCAACGCGTTTTACCACAACATCGCCGGCGCGCTATCGGGCACGCAGGAATACATGGCGGCCGAAAAGCTGTACCAACTGCACCGCGATCATCGCTTCGATCTCGTCGTGGTCGACACCCCTCCTACGCGCAACGCGCTCGACTTCCTCGATGCGCCAGCAACGCTCACACGCTTTATCAACCATCGGCTGTTCCGGCTGCTCATGCTGCCAGCGCGCAAGGGTCTCAAGGTGCTCAACGTGGCCGCGCAGCCCGTGCTGCGCACCATCGGCAAGGTGGTGGGTGGCGACGTGCTGGCCGATGCCATCGCGTTCTTCCAAGCGTTCGAAGGCATGGAGACTGGGTTCCGCGATCGCGCCGACTCGGTGTTCGAACTGTTGCACTCGTCGATCACTCACTACGTGCTCGTGGCCTCAGCCCGGCACGACACGGTCGAAGAGGCTCGCTACTTCGCAGCGCGTCTCGCCGATTCGAAACTGTCGGTGGCCGCAGTCATCGTGAACCGCCTGCAACCACGGTTTGGCGATGCCACCGCCGAACAGGCATTGACGGCCGCAGCAACCGCCGAAACTGCCGGAGATCACAATCTGGCCGGCCTGTGGCGCAACCTTGCTGAGCTGCGCGCCCTTGCCGATGCCGAAGAAGGAGTCATCGCTCCGCTCATCGCAGACACCGGCGATACGGCCATTCATCGGGTGCCATTACTGGCCGACGATGTGCACGATCTGGGCGGACTTCGCGAGATCGCGGGTCATCTCTTCAAGGTTTGGCCTTCGGGCGGCTAAGTTCTTCTTGTGCATGTCTTGGTCGCAACCGACGCCCAATGGGTCGTCGACGAAATCGTCGCCGCTCTGAGCGGGCCAGAAACCAGTTTCACCGTGTGTCGCAATGGTCGCGATGTCACCGATGTCGTTATGGCCCGAACGCCCGACATCGCCATCCTCGATCTGCAAAGCGGCTCGATGGGTGGCATGGCCGTGGCCATGAACCTGCGTCACGACGAAAGCTCCGGCGCGATGCCGCGGGTTCCTATCTTGATGGTGCTCGACCGCCAGGCCGACGTATTTCTCGCTCGCCGCAGCGGCGCCGATTCCTGGATCGTGAAGCCGCTCGACGCGCTCTCGATCAAGCGTGGAGTGGCCTGTGCGCTCACCCCGGCGCTCGATGACACCGACGACGAAACCGACGATGCGCCCGCTGAAACGGTTGAGGAAGAGCAAGTCACCGCCGGATAACATCGTCGGGCACCTACGGGGTGTAGCGCAGCTTGGTAGCGCGCCACGTTCGGGACGTGGAGGCCGGGAGTTCAAATCTCCCCACCCCGACCATTGTTTGCAGGTTGAGCAATCCCTGCGTACCGCGCTCACGAACCCTAAGTTCGTTGCATGGATCTGGCTCACCTTCAAGATGTGATCGAACGCACCTACGGCGATCGCGACCGCGACCGAGGCGTCCCCAGCACGGTGGCGTGGCTGTGTGAAGAACTTGGCGAGTTAGCCCAAGCCGTGCGCAAAGGCACCGTCGAGCAGCAACAGCACGAGTTCGGCGACGTTCTGGCCTGGGTGGCATCGCTGGCGAACCAAATGAACATCGACCTGACGGTTGCCGTGCAGCGTTACGCATCCGGATGCCCTCGGTGCACCGCGATGCCCTGCGCCTGCCGCTGACATCCGCCAGCTCGCCGCCATCCGCCACTCACCACTTTCCTTCAACACAGCGTCCCGCCAGTCACCACTTTCCTTCAACAAAGAGTTTGTTGAAGACAACAGGTTGGGGGTTGACCAAATGTCTTCAACAAACCGGGCAAGACGAGGGCGCGTCGGACGAGGGAGCGGGGACGTTGGGCGCCTGGGCGGCGGCGTGGGTTAGGTGAAGAGTTCGGCGATCTGCACGGCGTTGAGGGCCGCGCCCTTGCGCAGGTTGTCGTTGCTGACGAACAACGCCAAACCACGACCGCCATCTACCGATAAGTCTGAGCGCACG
>JAPKZR010000206.1 GCA_026393695.1 Actinomycetota bacterium | reverse complement strand
GAGCCGAGCTCCTTGTGGCGCCACGCCTCGTACTCGCTGAAGTTGCCCTCGAACCAACGCACTTGGCTATCGCCCTCAAACGCCAACACATGGGTAGCAATGCGGTCGAGGAACCAACGATCGTGGCTGATGACCACGGCGCAGCCGGGAAAGTTCTCGAGGGCAGTTTCGAGCGCGCGCAATGTGTCGACATCGAGGTCGTTGGTGGGTTCGTCGAGCAGCAACAAGTTGCCGCCGGTCTTGAGCAACTTGGCGAGGTGTACTCGGTTGCGCTCGCCGCCCGACAGATCACCAACACGCTTTTGCTGGTCGCTGCCTTTGAAGTTGAAGCTGGCCACATAGGCGCGGCCGTTGATCTCGCGGTTGCCCACCTTCATGTGTTCGATGCCATCGGTGATTTCTTCGTACACGGTGGCGTCGTCGTTGAGGCTGTCGCGGCTCTGATCAACGTAGGCCATCTGCACCGTGTCGCCAATGGTCACGGCTCCCGAGTCGACAGGCTCCTGGTTGGTGAGCATCTTGAAGAGCGTTGTTTTGCCGGCACCGTTGGGGCCGATAATGCCCACGATGCCCGCCTTGGGCAGGCTGAACGACAGGTCTTCGATGAGCAATCGGTCGCCGAATGCTTTGCTGAGGTGGTTGACCTCGATCACGGTGTCGCCAAGGCGATTGCCGGCAGGGATCATGATCTCAAGACGATCTGGACCGCGCTCGGCAGCCTCGGCCTCCGACTGCAAACGGTCGTATGCGCTGAGACGGGCCTTGCCCTTGGCCTGGCGGGCCTTGGGCGACATGCGCACCCACTCGAGTTCGCGCTCGAGGGTGCGGCGACGGTTCTCGTTGCCTTTCTCTTCGCGAGCCATGCGCTCTTGCTTTTGCTCGAGCCAGCTCGAGTAGTTGCCTTCGAACGGAATGCCCTTGCCGCGGTCGAGTTCGAGAATCCACTTCGCCACGTTGTCGAGGAAGTAACGATCGTGAGTGATGGCGACGACGGTGCCGTTGTAATCCTTGAGGAACCGCTCGAGCCACTCGACGCTCTCGGCATCGAGGTGGTTGGTGGGTTCGTCGAGCAGCAACAGGTCGGGGTGGCTCAGCAGCAAACGGCACAGCGCCACCCGGCGACGCTCGCCGCCGCTGAGTGTGGTGACATCGGAGTCGTTTGGCGGGCAACGCAGCGCGTCCATCGCGATTTCTACGTTGCGCTCGAGGCTCCACGCATCGGTGGCGGCGATCTTGTCTTCGAGTTCGGCCTGCAACACGCCGATCTTGTCGTAGTCGGCATCGGGGTCGGCCCACATTGCCATCACTTCGTTGTATCGATCGAGCACGCCCTTCACCTCGGCGACGCCATCCATCACGTTGCCGAGCACATCTTTCGATGGATCGAGCTGTGGCTCCTGAGACAGGTAGCCAACCGTGAAGCCCGGTGTGAGCCGAGCCTCGCCGCTGAAGCCGTCGTCGAGGCCAGCCATGATGCGCAGCAGGCTCGACTTACCGGCGCCGTTCGGGCCGAGCACGCCGATCTTGGCACCCGGATAGAACGACAACGAGATGTTCTCGAGCACCGTGCGATCTGGTGGATAGTGACGGGCGAGTTTGTAACAGGTGTAGATGTATTCGTGGGCCATGGCGTCGCTCAGACTAGCGCGGCGTCCGTCAACGGCTTCAGTGGTTCGCGTTCTTCCGCATCGGCGGTGCTACGTTCGCTGGCATTGGTTTTAACAATATGAGGGGGTTGCTCACATGGAGCTTCTAACACGAACTGGTTTGACATTCGGATTCCGCTGGCTGCACGTCTTGGCTGGTATCACCTGGATCGGCCTGCTGTACTACTTCAACTTCGTGCAAGTGCCAGCCTTTGCTGCGTTTGGCGACGAGGGCAAGGCCCGCAACATCGCCATCGACAAGGTCGCACGTCGCGCACTGTGGTGGTTCCGTTGGGCCTCGGTGGCCACGCTCATCACTGGTTTGATGATCATTGGCATCACTCAGAACTACATGAAGAAGTTCATGGCCGAGGGCAGCGCCAGTGGCATTGCGCCGAACGCTGCGATCTTCGTGGGCATGGTGCTCGGCATCTTGATGGCCGCCAACGTGTGGATGGTCATTTGGAAGAACCAAAAAGTCGTC
>JAPKZR010000266.1 GCA_026393695.1 Actinomycetota bacterium | reverse complement strand
GCAAGCGCGGCGCGGAGGCGGGCGTCGGTTGCGAGGTCGAGCGCAGAGAACGAGTCGTCGAACAGATAGATCTCGGGCTTACGCACCAAGGCTCGAGCGATTGCCAGTCGTTGGCGCTGTCCGCCAGAAACATTGGAACCACCTTGGGCGATTGGGGCATCGAGCTGGCCCGGCATGGCTGAGACGAAATCGGTGGCTTGGGCGATTGCGAGTGCGGCCCACAGGTCTTCGTCGGTGGCATTTGGGTCGGCGAAGCGGAGGTTGCTGGCGACGGTGCCCGAGAAGAGATAAGGCTTTTGGGGAACCAATCCGATGCGTCCCCACAGCAGATCGGGGTCGAGGTCGCGCACGTCGACACCGTTCACGATCACTGAGCCCGACGTGGCGTCGAAGAGCCGTGGGATCAAACTCAGCAACGTTGTCTTGCCAGAGCCGGTACTGCCGATGATTGCGGTGGTTTGTCCGGCGGTGGCGCGAAGCGAGATGCCACCGAGCACCGGAGCAACGGCACCGGGATAGTGGAAGCCAACGTCGCGTAGTTCGAGCGTGCTGTGACTGGTGAGGTCGGTGGAGGGGTGAGCAGAGCGCACAACCGATGACTCGGTGTCGAGCACTTCGTTGATTCGTTCGGCGCACACAGCGGCTCGGGGGATGAGCACTGCCATGAACGTTGCCATCATCACCGACATCAAAATCTGGGCGAGGTAGCTGAGGAACGCAATGAGCGCTCCGATCTTCATTTCGCCTCTGTCGATGCGTCCGGCGCCGAACCACAACACGGCCACGCTTGAGGCGTTGAGAATGAACATCACCGTGGGGAACATCACTGCCTGCAAGCGCCCGGCCCGCAGTGCTGCGCCGGTGACCTCGGTGTTGACCTCGGCGAACCGATCGACCTCGACGGGTTCGCGAACAAACGCTCGAACCACGCGGATACCCGTGATCTGCTCGCGCAGCACGCGGTTCACGGTGTCGATGCGGGTTTGCATCACGCGGAATTGCGGCACCATTTTCGAAACCACGATGCCTACGCAGAGCAACAGCAGCGGAACGCTGACGGCCAAGATCCACGACAGCCCACGGTCTTCGCTCAGCGCCATGATGATGCCGCCTACCGCAGTGATAGGAGCGGCGACCAGCATGGTGCAGGTCATCATCATGAACATCTGTACTTGCTGCACATCGTTGGTGATTCGGGTGATGAGCGATGGAGCGCCGAATTGGCCAACCTCGCGGGCGGAGAACTCGCTGACGTGGTTGAAGATGCCACGACGCACGTCGCGCCCAAAGCCCATTGAGGCCCGAGATCCGTAGTACACAGCGGCACAGGCGGTGGCTACCTGAAGGACGGTGACGGCGATCATCAGCGCGCCGGTCTTCCAGATGTAACCCGTGTCGCCAGTGGCGACGCCTTTGTCAATGATCGATGCGTTCAGCGAGGGCAGATACAGCCCTGCCAACGACTGAATCGTCTGCATCACCACCACTGCGAGGAGTGCGCCGCGATATCGCCCGAGATACGAGCGAAGCAGACGAGCAAGCATGAGTTCTCCAGGGGCAGGGGATACGAAGGGCTACATGATGGTACGCGCCGCGCTGGCCAAATCCCGATTTGTCCCACCTCACGGGGCATGGAGTGACATGCTGCACACCATGCGACGTTCTATTGACGACTACCCCTTCTCTGAGGCCGATCGACCCGCAGGCGATGAAGATGCCGCCCGGCTATCGTGGGCGATTTCGATTAGTGACGACTACGACGACGCCGAACCGCGGGTGGTGCTCACCGTTGAAGAGGTTGGCCTGCCGGGCGAGGGGCTCGTCGCCCATCTGCCGCCGCATCTGGCGCGCCGCTTGCGTGGTGCAATTCACGACGCACTCAAGGAAATCGGAGAAGACCCAGGTCGTTGATTTCGCTGGGTAATGTTGCTGCGACCGTTGGGGAACAGTCCTCGCTGGTCTATTGTTGACCGAGTTAGTCGGATTTAGTCCGATGTTTGTTTCTGTCCCTCTCTTGCCTGGAGGCCGCCCGTGGGCGTCACCCCAATAGTTGCCGAACCTCGTGACCTCGACGCCGAGCAGCAGCGCGACATTGTTCGGTTTGAACAAGCCGTTACGCAGTACCTCGCTGGCGAGATTGGCGAAGACGTCTTTCGAGTGATGCGCCTCAACAATGGGGTCTACGGCCAGCGTCAAGGCGGCACCAATCAGATGGTGCGCATCAAGCTGCCCGCAGGCACCATCACGCCCGAGCAGATGGACATGATGGGCTACCTCGCCGAGAACTTCTCGCGCGGCTGGGGTCACATCACCACCCGCCAAAACGTGCAGGTCCACTTCGTTGAGCTCACTCGGGTTCCCGAACTCATGCGTCAACTCGCAACAGTCGGGCTCACCAGCCGCGAGGCGTGTGGCGACACCGTGCGCAACGTGATGGCCTGCCATCTCGCTGGTGCGTGCCCTCACGAACACCTCGATGTCACCGCTTGGGCCGATGCCACGTTCCGTCACTTCGTTCGCAACCCATTGGGTCAGCGTCTGCCGCGCAAGTTCAAGGTGAACTTCTCGGGCTGCAGCACCGACTGCGGCCAGGCGATGTTCAACGATGTTGGCGTCATCGCCACCACTCGGACCCTCGACAACGGCGACACCGAAGCCGGCTTCCGCATCTATATCGCTGGTGGCCTCGGCGCAACGCCGCATCCAGCGCTGGCCCTCGAAGACTTCACCACCCGCGAAGATTTGCTGCCCACAATCGAAGCCGCATTGCGCGTGTTCGAGCAGACCGGTAACCGCGACAACAAGCTGCGCGCCCGAATGAAGTGGGTCGTCGATCAACTCGGCATCGACGAGGTTCGCCGCCGGGTCATCAAGATTCGTCACACGCTGCCCGCGTCGTCGTCGTGGCCGGGCGGCATCCCCGCCGAAGTCACCATCGCCGGCGATAAGCCCGCTGGACGCTCGGCCACTGTCGAAGCCACCGCAGTTGGGCAAGGCGTCAATGTCACGCTCACGCCTCGCGACCCGTATAGCCGTTGGGTTGCTACCAGCGTCATCCGCGGCACTGCCAACGGCACGGTGTCGGCGGTTGCCTACGCAGCGCTTGGCGATCTCACCGCTTCGCAGTTCCGTTCGCTCGCTTCGATCCAGCGTGAACTCGCCGCCGATGTGCGTTTGAGCAATCGTCAAAACGTTGTGTTCCGCGGCCTCACCGAGGAGCAACTTCCGGTTCTGTATGCCCGCCTCGAGGCCATCGACATGGCTCGACCCGGTGCCGAGTTGGCCCGCGACGTCGTGGCATGCCCAGGCGCCGATACGTGCAACATTGCTGTCACCCAGTCGCGTGGCTTGGCCAAGGCCATTGGCGATCGTCTCGAAGAAGAGGGGCTCGCTGAAGTCGGTGGCATTCGTATCAACATCTCTGGTTGCACCAACAGTTGCGGTCAGCATCACGCGTCAGACATCGGGTTCTTCGGGGCTGAGCGTCGTGCGCACGGCAAGGCTGCCCCTGGCTATCAGATGTTGCTCGGCGGCTACGTGGGCGAAGAGAGCATTCACTTCGGTGAGAAGGCATTGCGTCTGCCTGCCAAGGCTGCACCCGAAGCCGCAGCGCGTGTTGTGCGTCGATTCGCCGAAGAGCGCGAAGCTGGCGAACGTTTCCGCACATGGATGGATCGTGTCGGCGGTGCTTCGGCTGTCGCCGACACGCTCAAAGATCTCGACTTCTTCCCATCGCCCGAAGAAGCCCCTGAGTTTTATGCCGATTACGACGAGACGGGGCCATTCGTTGCCGACGTCGGCGAGTCAGAGTGCGCAGTCTGAGCCAGCAACTACTCGAGGCGTGCGCAGCAATCGACGCTGCCAACGCGCTCGATCCAACGGCGGTTGTGGTTCGCGGCGAATCAATAGCGCTTGCCTTAGTGCATGGTCGCCTGGCCACCGATTGGGTGCGGCACCTCAACCCCGAAGCCGACGATGCGCTTGTCATCGCCGCACGTGCTCACCACCTTCGCCGCTGGGAAGTGCCTCGCACGACCTATCCCGAGGGCAAAGCTGGCTACCTGCGCTGGCGTAAGGATCAAAAGGCGCGACACGCTCGCGATGTAGAAGTCATCCTGAACGAGGTGGGTTACGACGAGGCCACCATTCAGCGGGTGCAGGTATTACTGCGGCGCGAGCAACTGAGAACCGACGCCGACACTCAAACGCTTGAGGATGCAGCGTGTCTCGTGTTTATCGAGACACAGTTAGCCGAGATGGCGCCACGATTCGATCGTGAGCATCTGCTTCAGGTGATCCGCAAGACCGCAGCGAAGATGAGTGCGGCCGGACTGGGCGCTGTAGCGCTGCTACCCATTGGCGCTGTTGAGCACGAGTTGCTCGCAGCAGCGTTGGCGTAGCGCCGCTGGCGTAGCGCCGCGAATCAGACGTAGTGCTCTTGCAGCGGCGGGAAGCCGTTGAAGCCCACCGAACTGTATGTGGTGGTGTAGGCGCCTGCGGACAAGATGTCGACCATGTCGCCCTCGGCGAGCGCCAGAGGTAGTTCGTAGGCGCTCTTTTCGTAGAGCACGTCGGCTGAATCACATGTGGGGCCGGCGAGTACAACCGGGCCGCTGGTCTGACCGTCGTGAGGGGTGCGCAGCCGATAGCGAATTGCTTCGTCCATGGTCTCGGCGAGACCGTGGAATTTTCCGCAGTCGAGATAGATCCAGCGCTCGCTGTCGGCGGGGGAGCGGCGCGACACAAGCACCACTTCGCTGCGCAACACGCCCGCATCGGCGACCAGATAACGGCCTGGCTCGACCATCACCTCGGTGAGGCCGAGGGGGAACCACTTGGCCAATGCGGTGCGCACCGCGGCACCATACGCGTCGATCGTTGGGGCTGCTTCGCGATAGGTGCCGGGGAAGCCGCCGCCGAGGTTCACGAAGCTTGGGTTCGCTCCCTGGTTGCGTGCCCGCTCGACAATCTCAGCGACAACTTCGAGAGTGTCGTCCCATGCGCCAAGGTCACGCTGCTGTGAGCCCACATGAAACGAAACACCCGACTCGAGTCCGGCCTTGCCCGCAAGGGTGAGCACGCGAACGACGTCGGGCGCCTCTGCACCGAACTTGCGCGAGAGCGGCCAATCGGCACCACCGCAATCGTGGCGCAAACGCACGCATACCGAAGCGCCAGGAGCTTCGACAGCAACCTTGTCGAGCTCGGCCTCGACATCGACCGTGTAGCGACGCACGCCGCACGAGTGCGCGTATGCAATGTCGCGGCGCTTCTTGATGGTGTTGCCGTACGAGATGTCGTGAGGGTTCGCCCCAGCCTCGAGGCAGCGATCGATCTCGGCCGGACTGGCGACATCGAAAGCGGAGCCGAGCGCAACAAGGCGGCGAATAATCGGCAATGCAGGGTTGGCCTTGACCGCGTAATACACGCGGGCCGCAGGAATTGCCTCGACGAGTTGCACGTAACGCTCTTCGACGAGATCGACGTCGACGACAACGAACGGAGTCGGAGCATCACTGTCGCGAAGAAACGTGTCGATCTTGGCGGAGGGAGAAGAGATCGGTTCTGTCACGGCGGCGACGATATAAAGCTCGACTATTCATTGCTACTACTGACTCCATCAGTCAGCGCACCTGTTGCGTCAGTCAGTAACGGCTGACCGAACAGCCTGCGATGAGGTGTCTAGAGAACGAGGTCGAGCAGCTTGCGAACGAAGGCTCGATCGATGCGTCCGCCGGTGAGTAGGCGCCGATACATCACGGGTCCGACCAGGATCTCAACCATCACGTTGCGATCAACGTCGGGTGAGAGATCGCCTCGTTGCGATGCGCGCCGCAAGATGGCCAGCAGCGGCTTCTGGCGTTGCTTGATGTATTCGTCGAGCGATGCGCGAACTTCGGCGTCGTAGCAGGCTGCCTCGATGAGATGAGGCAGCACATCAGAGCTTCCGCTGGTGGCAAAGCGATCGATGATCTGGTCGAAGTAGGTCTCGAGTTCGCGGCGCAGGTTGCCATAGTCGGGCACCTCAATTGGTTCGGTATCGGCCTGTAGCGCTTCGAGCACGAGCGCCTCTTTCGACGACCAGCGTCGGTAGATGGTGGCCTTGCCCACGCCGGCTCGCGCTGCCACGGCGTCGATAGACAAACCGACGACACCGCCTTCGCGCAAGATGTCGAGCGTGGCGGTGAGGATGGCCTGATCGCACCGAGCCTCGCGGGGCCGACCAGGTTTACGCGACACCGCAGTGTCGTTAACTGGAGCGAGTGGGGTGAGTGGGGTAAGTGGGGCGACGGTGCGGGCCATTGGGGCCACCTACTCGCCTGCAACGAGCGAAGAGAGTTCGAGGGTGGCCGTATCGATTGATTCGTCGACGTGATCGTCTCCACGTGCTGGCAGGTAGCGCCACACGACAACGGCAGCCAAGACGACCACAATCGAAGCGAGACGCAGACCGGAACTGAGACCCGCCACAAATGCGTCCTTCACCGCGATCGAAAAGATGAGTGCCTGACCGCCGAGGTCGCCAGCGGCTTTGAGCCCTCCGCCGAGCGACGAACGGGCTTTGCTGAGAGCTTGGCCGCTGAGACCAAATGTCTTGGCGATGGAGTCGACGCGACGCCCGTATACGGATGACACGACGCTGCCAATGAATGCGACGCCGAGCGCTCCGCCCATTTGGCGAGTGGTGTCGTTGACTGCAGAACCGACCCCGGCCTTCTCGCGAGGCAGCGAGCCCATCACCGACTCGGTGGCCGGCGGCATGGTCATGCCGACACCAGCCGACAGCAGGCAGTAGGGAATGATCGCAATGAGATACGGCGTGTCGCGGTGAAGGAGCGATAGCAGCAGCAGGGCGAGCGTGACCAAGAAGAGGCCAATCACAATGACTCGTTTCGAGCCCATGCGTTCGACGATTCGGGCCGACAGCGGAGCGACGATCATCATCGCGAGCGCATACGGAACGAGCCTGACTCCTGCTTCGAGTGGGCTATAGCCGTGCACGAACTGCCAGTACTGGGTCATCAAGAACAGCGAGCCAAACATCGCGAAGAACGTGAGCGTGACGGCGGTGTTGGCGGCGGCGAAGCGAGGGTTGCGGAAGAAGTGCATATCGAGCATGGGGTGGTCAATGCGCAGCTCCCATGCAATGAACGAGGCGATCGCGAGAATGCCCACAACGAATCCGGCGATGACCTGCGAGTCGGACCAACCGCGCACGGGCACTTCGATGATTCCGTAGAGCAGCGCGCCGAGGCCGACCATCGAGAGCAATGACCCAAGTGGGTCGAGCTTGCCCTGATTGGGGTCGCGAGATGTCGTGAGCAACATGCCGCCGGCCACAAGGGCTAGTACACCGATGGGCACATTCACCCAAAACACCGAACTCCACGAGAAGTGCTGCAGCAACAAACCGCCGGTGATGGGCCCGAGCGCAACCCCGATGCCGGAGAAGCCCGCCCAGATTGCGATTGCTCGGCCGCGCTCTTTTGGATCGCGAAATACGTCGGTGAGAATCGACAATGTAGAGGGCATGATCAACGCACCGCCGATACCCATGAAGGCTCGAGTGACGATGAGTTGCGACGCTGATGTTGCCAGCGCCGAGAACACCGAACCGGCCATGAACAACACGATTCCGGCTTGCAGCGCGCCTTTGCGGCCGAACCGATCGCTGAGGCTGCCGGTGGTGAGCAGCAGGCCTGCGAACACCAAGGTGTACGAGTCGATGATCCACTGCACTTGGCTGTTCGAGGCGTGTAGATCGCTGATGAGCGAGGGGATTGCCACGTTGAGGATGGTGTTGTCCATCACGATGATGGTCATGCTGAGAATGAGCACACCGAGCACCCACCAACGCCGATCGTGGTGAGCAGATTGAAGGTCGTCTTGTATTGCCGTAGCTGTCGTGGACACGCGCGCGCCGCTCTCTTGATGGCCGATTGGCTAGATGATTACGAAACTAGACCGTTCAGTATCGTAATAAGCGCTCCAGATGTGTGACACATAGCACTCGTTAGTGCGAACGGCGCATCCTGATGTGAGCTCCAGGTCGAGCCTGCGCCAAGGCGTTGAGTGCGGCTTGATCGACGATGCCAAGCACGGGGTATCCGCCGGTGACGCCGCAGTCGGGGCCCAGTACCACTGGTAGACCGTTGCCAGGCAACTGCACGCAGCCGGCGACAACAGGAAAGCTCGCAAGGTCCGACGATGGGGCAGGCAGCGCTGAGCCCGCAAGTCGAAAGCCGATGCGGTCGCTGCGTGCATCGAGTTGCCACACGGTGTGCAGTAACGCGTTCCATCCGGGCGGGTCGAGTGCATCGTCGTGCGGTCCCGGTGCCAGCGTGAGGACGATCTCGTCTGTTGGAGGGCGAACGGCAACCACATCGAACCATGCGGGTTCCACAGTGAGGTTGTCGATGGTCAGCGTGTCACCAACAGCGAGTGGCTCGGGCCCGATGCCGCCCAAGGTGTCGCGTGAGCGACTGCCGAACACGGCTGGTGCTTCAACGCCGCCGCGAAATGCCACATACACGCGCATTCCGGAAGTCGCTCGTGAGAGGGAGATCTCATCGCCCGCCACGACATCGAGCGCGTGGTTCTGCCCGTGTGCTTCGCCATTGATGCGCACGTCGACCGGTGCCCCGGTGACAGCGAGCGTGCACGATCGTTCGGCACGCAATCTCAGGCCGCCCAGAAGCACTTCGATACCGGCGTCGTTGGGGCTGTTGCCACACAGTCGTTGAGCGAGAGCATGCGAGCCAAGGTCGGCAGCGCCGGCCCGGGCGACGCCCTGCGCCGCGAACGCCGAGCGTCCAAGGTCTTGAATGAGCGACAAATTGCCGGGGTCGAGAACAACAACGTGGCTCACGCGCTGAGCCTCACGAAACGAACGTGGTCACCGGGCTGCAACAGCGAAGGTTGATCGCGGGTGGGGTCGAAGAGCACTGCGTCGGTGTGCCCCAATAAGTGCCAACCGCCCGGCGATGTCTGCGGGTAGATGCCGGCCTGGTCGACGGCAATAGCAACAGAACCGCCGGGCACACGTACGCGCGGTGTGTCGTGACGGGGGAGCCAGAGGTGCGGATCGAGGCCGGACAGATATGGAAAGGCGCGGGAAAAGCCGAGACAGACAACGGTGTACGTGGGGGCGCAGTGTCGAGCGATGACTTCTTCGCGTGACATCGATGTCGCCGCAGCTACGTCGTCAAGATCATCACCGTTGTAGGTGACATCGATGGTGACCTCATTGGCCTCGCTCTCGGCCGCAGCGTCGAGCGGCAACACCGAGATCGCCTCGATGAGAGCGCCCGATGACATGGTTGATTCAACAAGCACCGATCGCCAACCGGGCCTTGCCCGCGCGTCGAGTGGTGATTCGTTGATTGCCCGACACCAACGCGATGCAATCTCGCCGCTATCGAAATCGAGCAGCACCCCTTGATTGCCGAAGCGCCGCCAGTTCAGTGCATTCGTGCTTGGCGGCGACGTAGCAGGCAACGTCACATGCCTACTTCGGTGAAGAAGTCGAGCATCGCCCGCCACGAACGTTCGTCGGTGAGCTTGTCGTAGGCGATGCCGGGTATGCCTGCGGCGCTTGCGTTGGGGTTGGTGAAGCTGTGTACTGCGCCGCCGTAGATGTTCATTCGCCAGTCGACGTTGCCCGCGCGCATTTCGGCCTCGAAGTCGGCGCGTTGCGCAGCAGGAATCATTGGGTCTTCGCTACCGATGCACACCAGCACCTTGGCGGTGATGCTCGCGGCGTCTTGGGGTCGCGCGGTAGAGAGGCCGGAATGGAAACCAACGACGGCGAGCAGATTGGTGCCGCCGCGAGCAAGTTCGAGCGCCATCGTTCCGCCGAAGCAGTAGCCGATGGATGCCACGCGAGATGGGTCTACCTGTGGCTGAGCAAGCAACACATCGAGGCCGGCGCGGCCCAGGGCGCGAGTGCGCTCGGGATCGCCCATCAGTGCTCCGAGGCGGGCCATCATCTCGCCCCTATCGGCAAGACGCTGCCCACCGCCGTGGTAGTCGAGCGCGAAGGCTACGTAGCCAAGGTCGGCCAAACGGTTGGCGCGGCCTTTGGCATGGTCGTCGATGCCGGGGCCCTCGTGGTTCACGAGAACTGCGGGGTATGTGCCGGGCGCATCAGGCACCGCAAGATGGCCGATCATCGTGACGCCATCTACCAAGTAACTGATTTCTGAAGTGGTTGCCATGCGGCGACTCTAGTGATTGCGCCGCAGCACGATGTGGCCTTGTGCCGGGGGATTACGGAACCAACAGCACGCGCCCGAACGCCTGGCGACTCTCGATGTAGCGGTGAGCGGCTTCAGCCTCGGCGAGTGGAAACACTTTGTCGGTGACAACGGTGAGTTGGCCCGCAGCAATTCGAGCGATGAGACCCTCGATCATCGCGCGGGTGCGCACTGGGTTCATTGCGAGCTCGGCACCGAGGAACACGCCGTGAATCGAACCGTTCTTCATCATGATCGGCCAGATCTCGGGAGCCTGCTCTTCGCGGCCTGCCCGACCAACCCAACTGACGCGGCCTTGGTAGGCCAGCGACGCAATGCTGCCCTCGAGGGTCTTGCCGCCAACCGAATCGACCACGAGGTTCACACCCTTGCCGTCGGTGAGTCGCATCACCTGTGCGGCCACGTCGGTGTTCAAGTAGTTGATGCCGTGGTCCAATCCGTATTCGCGGAGTCGCTCGAGTCGGTCATCGCTTGATGCCGTGGCGAGCACCATCGAAGCGCCTGCTTGCTTGGCGAGCTGAATCGCTGCGAGTCCGACGCCGCTGGCGCCAGCTTGGATGAGCACGGTCTCGCCCGCTTGGAGGCCGCCGAACTCGAAGAGGCAGTCGTCGGCCGTTCCGAACTCGATGGGGATGCCAGCTGCGTCGTGCACAGACATCGAGTCGGGCACTGCGAACGCTGATGTCTCAGGGACGCTCACCAATTCGGCGTGGCTACCGAACGCCATTGTTGCCGCAACTTTTTGGCCCACCTGCAACGTGGTCACCTTGGGGCCGGTTGCGATGACAACGCCGCCCACTTGGTAGCCAACGATGTGTGGGTTGCTTGCGAGCGCGCCGCCCTGACGGTTGAGGACGTCGCCACCTTGAATGCCCACGGCGCCAACCTGAATGAGCACGCTGTTGTCGCGAATGATTGGGTCGGCAACCTCTTCGTATCGAAATACTTCGGGTCCGCCGGTGGAGTAGTAAACCGCTGCCTTCATGCTCGGCACACTACGTGTTTTGCGGCGCATACGATGAGCCGATGGACCGTCATGCTGTTGCGCAGATGCTTGATCACACGTTGCTGAAGCCCGAGGCGACACCCGAGCAGGTGGTTGCGCTGTGTCATGAAGCTGTCGAGCTTCAGGCGTTTGCGGTGTGCGTTTCGTCGTCGATGGTGGGCGTTGCTCACGCAGCCTTGGTGGGCACCACAGTACGTACCGCCAGCGTGGTTGGGTTCCCCTCGGGGGCGCATCCGGCTGCGGCTGTCGCTGTCGAAGCCGCGTTGGCTGTCGCTGCGGGTGCCGAGGAGATCGACATGGTCATCAACCTCGGTTTCGCAAAGTCAGGCGATTGGGCTGCCGTAGAGGACGGCATCGCAGCGGTACGTGCCAATGTGCCCGCGCCCGGTTTACTCAAGGTGATCATCGAGTCCGCAGCCTTGAGCAACGACGAGATCGTGCTTGCATGTCAGGCAGCGATGCGTGCGAACGCTGACTTCGTGAAGACCTCAACCGGTTTTCATCCCACCGGTGGAGCCACTGTCGAGGCCGTGCGGCTCATGCGCAATACGGTTGGCGCCGTGTGCGGCGTGAAGGCCTCGGGTGGCGTTCGCACCGCTGAGGTTGCTCTCGCAATGATTGCGGCAGGAGCCAACCGCATCGGCACGTCTTCGTCTGCGGCCATTCTCGACGCACTGAGCTGAGCCGAATCCGCAGTGCTCAACTGCGCAGGATGTCTGCAATCAGCGGTGGTGTTTCGATGGGTTCAGGCGCAATGGTGATTGCGTCGATTAATGCCTCAAGCGCTCCGCTGAGGCGATCGACATTGTCGATGTGCAACTCGAGAATCGGTTGACCTTGCTCGACGACATCACCTGGTTTCGCGAGGCACACCACGCCTGCAATCGGGCTCACCGGATCCTCTTTGCGCGAACGACCGGCGCCGAGCCTCCACGCCGCCACGCCCACAGCAAATGCATCGAGACGGGTGATGTAGCCCGATTGTTCAGCCCGAACAATCTCACGTCGCGACGCAACCGGTATCGGCGCATCGGGGTCGCCGCCTTGAGCGCGAATCATCTGGTTCCATACGCGTAGCGCCTGCCCGTTCTGCAACACCGGTGCGGGATCGATATCGATCTTGGCAAGCGTCAACATCTCACGGGCAAGGGCGAGCGTGATCTCAAGAAGGTCATCGGGGCCGCCGCCATTGAGCGCCTCGATCGACTCGGTGATCTCGAGCGCGTTTCCGGCGCTGCGTCCGAGCGGCGTGTCCATGCGTGAGAGCACTGCGGTGGTGCGCACACCATGAGCAGCGCCCAGCTGCACCATCGTCTCGGCGAGTTCATGCGCTTGGTCGAGTCGTTTCATAAACGCGCCGCTTCCGAAGGTGACGTTCAGTACAAGCGACTCGGTGCCTTCGGCGATCTTCTTTGACATGATCGATGATGCGATCAACGGAATCGACTCCACGGTCGCCGTCACGTCTCGCAGCGCATAGAGCTTTCTATCGGCCGGAGCCAGACCCGCCCCGGCTGCGCAGATCACCAAACCAATGTCGTGTAATTGGCTCAGCATCTGCTCGGGCGTGAGCGATGCCTGCCATCCGCTGATGGCTTCAAGCTTGTCGAGCGTGCCTCCAGTGTGACCGAGGCCTCGTCCCGAAAGCTGTGGCACTGCTGCACCGCAGGCAGCGACTAACGGACATGCAACCAAGCTCACTTTGTCACCGACGCCGCCGGTTGAGTGCTTGTCGACCGTGGGCTTGCCAACGGTCGACAGGTTCATTCGGTCGCCGCTATCGATCATCGCCGCGGTCCACTCAGACAGCTCGGCGGGGTCAAGGCCGCGGAACACAATGGCCATCAGCATCGCGCTGGCCTGTTCGTCGGCGATGCGGCCGTGGGTGTACGAGTCAATGAACCAACGGACTTCGGCGTCGCTCAGTCGGCCGCCGTCGCGCTTGGTACGAATCAGATCTACTGCCTGCATGACCCAAGCCTCGCGCAGCTGGAACCGTGTGCTGAACGGGCCTCGCTATAGCGTTGCCCATTAACTATGACGACCACTTCTTCGCGCAGCACCGCACCGGTGCGCTACGGCATTATCGGCTCGGGAATGATGGGCTGCGAGCACATTCTCGACATCGCCAAGATCGACAACGCCGAGGTCGTCGCGCTCAGCGACCCGGTTCAGTCGTCTCTCGACTTTGCCGCCGCCTGTGCAGGCCGCCCTGTCGACACGTATCACGATCATCGGGCATTGCTCGAGCGTGACGATCTCGACGCGGTGGTCATTGCGTCGCCCAATTTCACGCATGCAGCGCTGCTTGCCGATGTGCTTGCTACCGACCTGGCGGTGATGGTCGAAAAGCCAATGTGCACAACAGTCGCCGACTGTCTCGACGTGCGCGAGCGCGCCGCTGGCCGCGACGCAATGACGTGGGTTGGACTCGAATACCGCTACATCCCGGTTGTGTCCACCTTGCTCAAGCAACTTGCTACTGGCGTGTGCGGCACGACGCGCATGGTGTCGATTCGCGAGCATCGGTTTCCGTTCGTGGTGAAGGGGGGTGACTGGAATCGCTTCAGCGAAAACACCGGTGGCACCTTGGTCGAGAAGTGTTGCCACTTTTTCGACCTCATGCGATTGGTCGCGGGTGCCGAGCCAACGCGTGTGTTCGCCTCCGGCGGCCAAGACGTGAATCATCTCGACGAGGTCTCATCTCGACGAGGTCTACGACGGTCGTGTGCCCGACATCTTGGACAACGCGTTCGTTGTCGTCGACTTCGCCAACGGCGTGCGCGGCGCGCTTGATCTGTCGATGTTTGCCGAGGGCGGCCGATTCGAACAAGAGATCACGGTCGTTGGCGACAAGGCGAAACTCGAGACCACGTTTCCTGGCAACAGCGTGTTCGTGGGTCGTCGCCATGAGCCCGGCGTTGACGAGGTCGACGCGCCCACGCCGGCCGATGTTCCGTATCCCGAGTTTCACGGTGGCTCGTCGTATCTCGAGCACCTTCGCTTCATCGAGTGCCTGCGAACAGGTTCGCCCGCTGAGGTCACCGTCGACGATGGCCTGTGGTCGGTAGTGATGGGTGCGGCAGCGCATCGGTCCATCGACGAGGGCCGAGCGGTGCACATCGCCGAATACGAGCTCGGTCTGTAGCAACGATCGACCGCTGAACCTCGTCTAGCTTTGTGGGAATCACTCTCATTATGGCTAGAGTGCTGCGGTGAAGTCCGTTCGTATCGCGCTGCTGGCAACAGGTCTTGTCGCCTGCTCTACAGCGTGCGGTAGCTCGGGAACATCCACATCGTTTGAGCCGGGCAAGGTGAACGTTGCTGCGGCCCTGTATCCGATCGAGGAGATCGTTCGAGCCGTCGGCGGTTCGCAAGTGTCATTGGTCGAGCTGATCCCCCCGGGCGAACCAGCGCACGACTACGAGCCGACCCCCCGCCAGGTCACCGATCTGGAATCGGCCGATGTCGTCTTCTATTTCGGTGGCGGATTTCAGCCCGGCGTCGAGAAGGCCGTGGCCTCCCTGCCGAGCAGCGTGCGCAAGGTCGACCTGCTGAAGAGCGTCAAGCTCATCGCTGTCTCACAGCAACTCGCTGGCACCGAGGGCGCTGTCGATGGAGAGGTGCTTGGCGACGGCTCTGATCCGCACGTGTGGTTGTCGCCCACCAACATGCAACTGATGGTCGAGCAGGTACGAGCAACGCTGGCTGCCTTCCCTTCGTTCGATGAGCCTTCGGCCGACACTGGCGCTGCCTCGTTTACCTCGAGGCTGGCCAAGCTCGATGCCGATTTCCGCAGTGGTCTGTCGAGCTGCGTGAGTCGAGTGATCGTTACGGCACACCGAGCGTTTGATTACGTGGCTCACGAGTACAACCTTGAGCAGATAGCGATTGCGGGTGTGTCGCCAACCGACGAGCCATCTGCAAAGACGCTCGAGGCGATTTCGCGTAGCGCCCGGGACCATCAGGTCACCACGATCTTTTTCGAGACCAACCTGCCCGCCGAGTTATCGAAGATGATCGCCAATGAGGTTGGTGCCGCCACCGCAGTGCTCGACACGATCGAGACGTTGTCGAACAAACAGATTGCTGATGGGGCGAACTACGTTTCGGTGATGCAGTCGAACCTTGCCGCTCTCGAAAAGGCTCTCGTCTGCTCGTGAGTCACTCACACGACGGCGCAGTGCTTGAGCTGCACGATGTAGGCGTTCGATACGGCGACCGCGAGGCGTTGCGCAACGTCACGTTCTCAGTGCGCGCCGGTGAGCTCATTGGTGTCATCGGGCCCAATGGCGCTGGCAAGAGCACGCTGTTTAAGGCCATTTGCGGTCTGGTGAATCACTCGGGCGAAGTAGATGTGAACGGCGTTCACTGTCACGATCGTGTCGACCGAATGGACGTTGCCTACATCCCGCAACGTAGCGAAGCCGATCTGCTTTTCCCCATCACTGTGGGCGAGTTGGTAATGGCTGGTCGTCGTCGATTTCGTTCGTGGCATCAGCGCACAACCGCGGCCGATCGCGCTGCGGCCATCGAGGCCTTGGCAGCGGTGAACCTCTCGGGATACGAGGCACGCTCGCTGTCTGAGTTGTCGGGCGGACAATTGCAGCGCGCGTACATCGCCCGAGCGCTTACTCAAGAGGCTTCGGTTGTGCTGCTCGATGAAGCGCTCAGTGGAGTTGACCAACCCACCACCATCGAGTTGTTCGATTTGTTCGCCACGCTCAGTAAGTCGGGCACAACATTCTTGTTTGCCACTCACGATCTTGCGTTGGCTCGCCATCGGTTCGATCGACTCATTGCGGTGAACGGCACCATCCAAGGCGATGGCTCGCCCGAGCAGGTTCTTGCTCCGGCAGTACTCGACTCCACATTTGGATCAGGCGCAAGCTCTTCGCAGGGTGGTGGCTGATGCATTGGCTGACCGATCCGTTCCAGGCCGAGTTCATGCAGCGCGCGTTCATCGCAGCGATCATCATCGGCGTGGTCGCCCCAGTTGTAGGCACCTGGATTGTGCTGCGGCGAATGGCCAACCTCGGCGATGCAATGAGCCACGGAACCCTTGCTGGCGTTGGCCTAGCGTACGCAGCGGGCATCAACGTCTTGCTCGGCGCTATCGGCGCAGGGCTGCTGATGGCAGTGCTGCTGTTGTTGTTCTCGTCGAACCGACGCATTGGCCAAGAGACGGTCATCACCGTGCTTGGCACAGCGTTCTTCGCTGTGGGTGTCGTGGTCATTTCGCGTATCGACACCGGCGTCGAGCTCAGTCACTTCTTGTTCGGGCGTCTCCTCACCGTGAGTTGGGGCGACATCTGGCTCAACCTTGCGCTTGGTGGCGGCACGGTCTTGGTGGTCATGCTGCTCTTCGGTGAGCTTCGTCTCGCCACCTTCGATCATGTGCAGGCCGAGCAGGTGGGCGTTCACGTAGAGATGGTGCAAGCCGTGCTGGTGTTGCTGCTGTCGGTTGTTGTTGTCATCAGCCTTCGCGCGGTGGGCACCGTTATGTCGGTCACGCTGTTGGTCACTCCTGCCGCTACCGCCCGACTGTTGGCGCGCACGCTCAAGCAGATGACCCTGATCGGTGTGTTCATCGGTGTGTCTGTGGGCGTAGTTGGGCTGATGATCAGCTATCACCTCGACTCCGCCCCGGGCGCCACCATCGGGCTACTTGCGGCGGCCGTGTTTGCCGTGGTTTTTGCGGCTACGTTGCCTCGCCGCAACAAGCACCATCACCGCCCCCTGCTCTAACCCCCGCCTCAAACCCTGTTGACATTTGCGACGCGGTCGGGTCAGTCGACGAGGGCTTGCTGCACCAACTGGCTGAGCTGGCTACGCAACGGATGGGTATCGGATGGCAGCAGCTGGGTCATGAACACGCAGGTGATGTCTTCGACTGGGTCCACCCAAAAGGTCGTGCTGGCCGCGCCGCCCCATCCGTAGCTGCCGAGCGAGTTGGCGAGCTTGGCCGCGACTGGGTCGATGGTGACCGAGCCGAGCAGGCCGAAGCCGACGCCGTCGTATGGTGTTTCGCTGAACAGCGGACGGCCAAACGAGGTGAGGTCGACCCCGCCCGGAAGGTGGTTCTTGGTCATGTACTGCACGGTGCGCGGCGAGAGAATGCGCACTCCATTGAGTTCGCCCTTGCGGCGGAGCATGTCGGCGAAGCGCAGGTAGTCGGCCATTGTGGAGACCAGACCGCCGCCGCCAAGGAACGCCGATGGCACCTTGAGCGCCGCTTTGCCCGCCTCGGCCAGCAGCATTGCCTTGCCGGTGGCGGGGTGCGCGCCGTAGAGCGCAGCGAGGCGATCGGCGTCTTGGGCGGGTACCGAGAATCCGGTGTCGGTCATGCCCAACGGGGTGAAGAGGCGGGTGCGCAAGAACTCATCGAGGGTCTGACCGGTGATGACTTCGATGACTCGACCAAGCACGTCGATCGACATTGAGTAGTTCCACTCGGAGCCCGGCTGGAATACCAGCGGCAGATTGGCGAGACGGGTACACACCTCGGCAAGGGTGTCGACCTGAGGTGATCCGAAATCGAAGCCACCGCGGCGATACAGATCGTCTACTGGATGGGCATACATGAAGCCGTAGGTCAGGCCTGAGGTGTGGGTCATCAGATGCCACATCCGCATTGGTTCCATGAGCGGCTCGAGCACAGGGTTTACTACCGAACCCGCTCGCCACACTTTCTGGTCGGCGAACTCGGGGATGAACTTGCTCACTGGGTCCTTGAGCTCGAACAGGCCTTCTTCCCAGAGCATCATCGCGGCCACCGACACGATGGGCTTGGTCATCGAGTAGATGCGCCAAATGGTGTCGTCTATGACCGGCGCCTCAGCGGCGATGTCACGCTGGCCGTAGACCTGCGAATGGGCGAGCTTGCCGTTACGGGTGACGGCAAGCTGGTATCCGGCCAAGCGACCGTCGTCGACAAACTTGTTGAAGTGGGTGTTGAGGCGAGCAAGGCGTGCGGCATCGAAGCCCAGCTCGGAAGGATCGGCGGCAGAGAGGTGTGCGGTCATCTGCGCACTGTAGAGCGGCAGCGGCCAAGGTTGCCGAGTTGGCCTTGCGACCCGGCCTCGCGGCGTGGCCGCGACGATCAGGTGAGTTGGGCGACGATCAGTGCCAACAGATCGTCGTATTCGTCGACGGCGGTGAACTGCGGGAACATCGTCTTGATGCTGTCGGGTGCGTGAAACAGAAAGCCTGCATCGGCTTCGGCCAGCATGGCGGTGTCGTTAAACGAGTCGCCAGCGGCGATGACGCGATAGTTCAAACCGTGCAGGGCGCGTACGGCCTCACGCTTTTGGTCGGGAAGGCGAAGCTTGTAATCGACGATCTGATCGTTCTCGACCACGAGTCGGTGGCAGATCAAGGTGGGGAATCCCAACTGGCGCATGAGAGGCTGGCCAAACTGCTCGAACGTGTCGGAGAGCAGCAAAACCTGCGTCATCGAGCGAAGCGTGTCGAGGAATTCGCGGGCGCCCTCGAGCGGCGACAACGTGGAGATCACATCGGCAATGGTTGACATCGTGAGCCCGTGCTCGCTGAGCAATTCCAGGCGGCCGCGCATGAGCACGTCGTAGTCGGGTTCGTCGCGGGTGGTGCGGCGTAACGCTTCGATGCCGGTGCGCTCAGCGACGGCAATCCAGATCTCGGGAACGAGCACGCCCTCGAGATCGAGGGTGACGATGGATTGTTGCGGGTTCGACGTTGCGCTCACAGTTGCACATTGTTCACGATGGGCGCGCTTGGATACGAAAGCAACGACAATCGGCGCTCAGAGCGTGACCGCTACCGCATGCGCCGAATGCATCGCGCCTTCGATGTAGCCGACCTCGCCAGCGTCGCCAACCACGTGCACAACAAGGCCTGCATCGCGAAGTTGGTCGGCAAGGCTGGTGTCGCTGCGCACCTCGCTGGCGATGATGACATCGGTTGCGGTAACAGAGATCACATCGCCCGACGCACTGCCATCGGCAGTGTGAACTTGGTACAGCACGTGGGTTGCAGTGATCTCAGTGACCTGTGCGTTGCGCACCAATGTGACCCCGTGGTTCGAGGTCTTGAGTACTGCAGTCCACCGGCGTGGCATTGCCATGGGCAATCCAAAGTGCGGTCCCTGCTCGAGCACCGTGACCGTGCGGTCGCGCTCGGCAAGGAACTCGGCGAGCTCAAGTCCAACAAGGCCTCCGCCCACGATGACGATGTGCTTACCCACGGGCATCCAGCGGCGTGACAACGATCGGATGGTGTCGGCGCTCTTGGTGAGGCGCAGTGTGCGTCCGACGGCAAGCGCGGCTCGGTTGAGGAGCGACTGTTTTCCGCCGGCGCTGTCGTCGGTGTCGCCGATGATGAGGGCGCGCATCTCGTCGCCCGATCGCACGTGGTCGAGTTCGCCGCCCAGCACAGCAAGGCGATCACGTTTTGCTCCCGTTGCAACTACCACGATGTCTGGCTGCATGCTCGTGATCGATTCGACGGTGGCGGTATGCCCGAGCTTGATGTCGACGCCGTTCTGGCGTACTTCGTGGCCGAGCCAATCGACCAACATCTCGTTCGCTGGCGTGGTGAGTTGGCTGAACCACA
>JAPKZR010000013.1 GCA_026393695.1 Actinomycetota bacterium | reverse complement strand
CGCAACTCACGATTTTTATACCAACGTGATGGGCTTCTCTTTGGTGAAGGTGGTCGCCTCGCCAACGCCTGGCGAGCACGGCGGATGGAGCAAGCACTTCTTCTATTCCACCGCTGGCGAAGGCGCAACGCCCAGTGGCGACGCAGGCATGATCGCGTTCTGGGAGATTCACGACGATCAGATCGGCGACAAATTTCCAGTCGACATCAACACTCATGCCGGCCTGCCGTGGTGGGTGAACCACATCGCGTTCGATGCACCAACGCTCGAAGACCTCTATCGCCACCGTGATCGCTGGCGCAAGCACGGCCACCATGTGCTCGAGATCGACCACGACTTCTGCACCAGCATCTACATCCGTGACCCCAACGAAAACATGGTCGAGTTCAGCCACACCACGCGACCGTTCACAGAGGCCGAGATTGCCCTCTCGAACGAGATGCTGTTGCAGGCCAAACCCGATTTCAATGGCCACGCCAACGCCACCGTGCACGCCCCACTCTGAGGTCAAAAGATTTCTCAAGATATTTGTCAGGAAGTTCTCAAGTTTCCCACGCAACGGTCGATGAATAGAGGGGACAAGCACCGCCAACTCATGGTGGGGCACTCATTGACGGGGTGAATCGATGACTGACGACGAAGGACAGCGCCGAGCAAAGGTGTTTTTGAAGCAGCTGCTCGGCACCACACCCGAAGATCTTTGCTGGGACGAAACCCACCATCTACAGGGCCACATGTGCGTAGATGGCAGCGACCTCGTGGTTATTGCGCCACGCGACGAACGCCACGAGCCCGTGGTGCTCACCGCTCAAGACTGGGACGAGATTCGCCACGCTCCTGGCGAAAAGGCCGCAGATCTCGTGCGCAGATGCGCCATCCGCGACCACGACGAACTCGATGCAGCGGTTGTTCGTTGTCATCGCGGCGTCACATCGAACTGACCACCCAACTAAGCCAACCCGAGTCAGCAGCGCTAGAACGTTGCTGATGAACGCCGAGCCAAACGACGCCTCTGCGAACTTTGCCCACGCCGTGGCTGCCCTTGTGGGGCGACCCGTTGGATCGGGCAAGGCATCGGTGGCACCCGACCCCGTCAACCAGCCGATGATTCGCCATTGGGCGGCCGCATTCGAAGATGCAAACCCGGTGTATACCGACCCGGAGTTCGCCGCTGGCACTCGCTTCGGCGGCATTGTTGCCCCACCACTCATGCTGCAAACGTGGACCATGGCCACGCCGATGATCACCGGCATTGCTGAGCGTGGCGGCGCACCCGTTCCATCCGAAGGCACCAGCCCGATGACGGTGTTCGACGAAGCCGGATTCGTGGGAACTCTGGCCTCGAACTCCGAGTTCGAGATCATGCGGTATCTGCGCATTGGCGAGACCATCTCTGCCACCACGATCATCGAGTCGGTCTCCGAGCAAAAGAAGACCCGCATCGGACCCGGACATTTCGTTACGTGGGTCACCACCTATGTCGACGACAGCGGCGAAACCGTTGGTATTCAACGATTCCGCATTCTTAAGTTCAAGCCCGAAGGAGTACCGGCATGACCATGCGCCTCGCGCCGTCAATGACCCCCGATACGCAGTTCTTCTGGGATGGTCTCAAGAACCACACACTGTTGATCCAGTGCTGCACACAGTGCGAGGTCGTGCGTCACCCTCCGCGACCAATGTGTCCGCGGTGCAACTCGGTTGAGTGGCACACCATTGAGTCAGCCGGCCGCGGGCGAGTGTTCAGTTTCGTGATGCCACAACATCCGGCGTATCCGTGGTTTGAGTATCCGTACATCGTTGCGCTCATCGATCTCGACGAAGGCATTCGCTTGGTATCAAACCTGTGCGGCATCGCCCCCGAAGATGCCAGCATCGGTATGCCCGTTGAGGTGTTCTACGAGCACTTCGACAACGACCTCGTGTTGGCCCAGTTCCGACCGGTGGTGCAGCTATGAACACGCCGAACACACTCGACTTCAATCAGGTGAAGGTTGGCGACGAACTGACCCCGCTGAGTATCGATGTCACCGCAACCGTGGTGGTGGCCGGCGCAATCGCCACGCGCGACTTCATGCCCGTGCACCACGATCGCAACTATGCCAACAAGCAAGGTGCGCCCGAGATATTCATGAACATCCTCTCTGACACTGCCTATTGCAGTCGGTTCCTCACCGATTGGGCAGGTCCCGAAGCCATGGTGCGCAAACTGTCGATTCGCCTTGGTGTGCCGGCCTTCGCTGGATCCACGCTCACCTACACCGGCACCGTCACCGCCGTGTCCCAGAGAGGCACCGAAGGCACCATCGAGATCTCGTTACGAGCCACCAACGACCTCGGTGATCACGTGAGCGGAGTCGCAGTCATTGGTCTGCCCGCAAGCGGCGCTTCAGCATGAGTTCGTGGATGAAGAACCGAACCGCCATCGTTGGCATCGGCCAAACCGAGTTCTCAAAGGAGTCAGGCCGCACCGAACTGCAGCTGGCGTGCGAAGCCATCAAGGCAGCGCTTGACGACGCTGGCCTTACGGCGGCTGATGTCGATGGGTTGGTTACCTTCACGATGGACACCAGCGAAGAAACCGAAGTTGCCCGCAACCTTGGCATCCCGAGCCTGTCGATGTTTTCGCAAGTGCCCTACGGCGGTGGTGCCGCCGCCGGAACCGTGATGCAGGCCTCGATGGCCACTGCTACCGGAGCCGCAAACGTGGTGGTGTGTTATCGCGCCTTCAACGAACGCTCGGGCATGCGCTTCGGCGACACCGGCCGCGCACTCACCACCATGCCCCTGTGGCTGTCGTGGTACGCGCCATACGGTCTGCTGACACCAGCGTCATGGGTTGCGTTGCACGCACGGCGCTACATGCACCAATACGGAGCCACCAACCTCGACTTCGGACGCATCGCCGTGGTCGATCGGCTGCATGCGTCCACCAACCCCGACGCCTGGTTCTACCAGCGACCGATCACCCTCGAAGACCACCAGGCCTCACGCTGGATCATTGATCCGGTGTTGCGTCTGCTCGACTGCTGCCAAGAAAGCGACGGCGGCGTTGCCTTGGTGATCACCACCACCGAACGCGCCCGCGACCTGCGTCAAACCCCAGCACTCATCACCGCGGCAGCACAGGGCGCCACGTTCGATAGCGAAATGATGACCAGCTACTACCGCGATGATCTCACTGGTCTCCCCGAGATGAACGTGGTGGCCAACAAGCTGTGGGCCGACTCGGGTCTCACCCCCGACGACATCTCGACCGCGTTCTTATACGACCACTTCACGCCGTTTGTGCTGATGCAACTCGAAGAACTGGGCTTTTGCGGACGCGGCGAGGCCAAGGATTTCGCCACCATCGAAAACCTGTCGTTGGGCGGCAAGCTGCCCATCAACACCAGCGGCGGCCTGCTGGGCGAGGCCTATATCCACGGCATGAACGGCATCACCGAAGCGGTGCGCCAGATTCGCGGTACCTCATGCAATCAGGTCGCCAACGTTGAGCACGTGCTGGCTACCTCGGGCACAGGCGTGCCAACCAGTGGTCTGATTCTCGAACGACCCTGAGCCGGGCGAT
>JAPKZR010000131.1 GCA_026393695.1 Actinomycetota bacterium | reverse complement strand
CGCTCATCACCGCATCGGGCATACCGCGATCGTCGGTTGCTGCGTTGGGCAGGTTCTCAACTTCGCGAATGACGTCGTAACCCAAAAAGCCCATCAACCCGCCCTGCAGCGGTGGCAAGTCGGGGAAGAGCGGCGCCTTATAGTGCTTCAGGATGCCTTCGAGTGCGGCGAGGATGCCGTTGTCGAGTGGCACGTCGGCGGGTAGCGAACCTTCGACGGTGATGGTGCCGTTACGCAACAACATCGAGGCCTGCGGCGAACGACCAACGAACGAGTAACGACTCCAGCGTTCGGCGTGCTCGACCGACTCGAGCAAAAACCCGTTGCCGTCGCCCACCAATTTCACATACGCGGCGACCGGCGTTTCAAGGTCGGCCAACAG
Organism: Actinomycetota bacterium; assembly: GCA_026393695.1. Taxonomy (GTDB): domain Bacteria; phylum Actinomycetota; class Acidimicrobiia; order Acidimicrobiales; family Ilumatobacteraceae; genus WLMZ01. Next base: position 3,520 of record JAPKZR010000131.1, on the reverse strand, counting down.
TTCGGTCCACACCGGCAACACCGTGTGCTCGGCAGCGAGCGCGTGGAACTCTTCACGCGTGGGACGCAGGCGGAAATCGCTCATCGTTACTCAGTCCTCTGCGCCAAAGCGGCGGAAGAAACAGCTATACGCACCGGTGTGACAGGCGCCGTTGCCTTCTTGCTCAACCTTAAACAGCAACACATCGGCGTCGCAGTCGTAGAAGGCCTCACGCACAAACTGACGATCGCCACTGGTATCGCCTTTGCGCCACACCTCTTGACGGCTGCGGCTCCAATAGACCATGCGTCCCTCGGTGAAGGTCATCTGCAAGGTCTCACGGTTCATCCACGCAACCATCAACACGTCTTTTGTGGTGATGTCTTGAGCGATAACCGGCACCAGACCGGCGGCATCGAATTTCACCGCAGCGAGTTGGTCTGAAGTGGCGTCGATCGGTACTCCGGTTGGCATCCGGCCATGTTAGATGCGAACGCCGCAACTCGCCTGATCGATTAGATGTAGAGGCCCGTGCTGCTCTCGTTGCGCGAGGCGGCAACCGCATGCAGATCGCGTTCGCGCAGCATGATGTAGTCCTTGCCGCCCACCTCGACCTCGTAGCGATCGTCGGGGCTAAACAACACGCGATCGCCAACTTCGGCGCTGCGAACATTCTGTCCGAGGGCCACTACTTCGGCCCAGACCAAACGCTTGGCCAGTTGCGCAGTAGCCGGGATGAGGATGCCGCCCATCGTGCGACGCTCGGAATCTTTGTCGGGAATGTGCACCAAGAGACGGTCGTTCAGCATCTTGATCGGGAGCTTGGTGTCTTCGTCGGCCACAGCACGACGGTACCGTCTGGGGCGTGCGGATTGAAACTGTGATGCTCGAGGCGCTCGATGGCGCTCAGGTAGAAGCCGACCTTGTTCGAGTCGATGACGCCAGCGGCGCCGTGGTGCTTGCGCATCCACATCCGCTGTTCGGCGGCGACCGGTTCAACCCTGTGATCGACGCCTTGTTCAACGCTCTAGTCGACATCGGCTTCACCACACTGCGGTTCGACTTTCGCGGAGTGAACAACTCATCGGGCAATCACGATGGCGGCGACAGCGAACGTCTCGACATCGTTGCCGCAATCGAACTGCTCGAGGTCATCGACCCCGATGCACCCATCTGGTTGGTGGGCTATTCGTTCGGTGCGTTCGTGTCGCTCAACGTGGTGGACCCACGCGTTGCCGGATGGGTTGGCGTTGCTCCCCCGCTGGCCACGATGAACGCTCGTTGCGTGGCCGACAGCGATCACCGAACCAAGCTGCTGCTGGTTCCAGAGCACGATCAGTACAGCACCCCGGCAGCCACCGCCGACTTCACGGCGTCGTGGGTGTCGTGCACGCAGAGCACTGTGGCGATGGCCGATCACTTTCTCAATGGCCGGCTCGATGTGGTGGTTCAGGCCGTATGCGCCCACCTCGAGGCGAGCACATGACCGCCAACGATCAGCTTGATCGCCTGCAGAGTCACGACGACATCCGTCAACTCATCGCCCGCTACTGCTGGGCGCTCGACACGCTTGATCGCGAGTTGTTCAACACCGTGTTTGCCCCCGACGCAACCGCCCGCCTTGGCCGCGGCACTCAGCACGGACCCGACGAAATGTGGACGCTGATCCACAGCGTGTTGGCAACGCTCGACCTGAGCCAGCACTTGGTCGGCTCTCAGCTCATCGACCTGCACGCCGACGGCGCTACGGCCACAAGTCGTTGCCACTTTCACGCGCAGCATGAGCGCGACTCTGCCGAAGGAGGCTCGCAGTACGTAATCGCTGGCCGCTACGACGACCAGTTGGTGCGCACCAGCCTCGGCTGGCGAATCGCCCACCGCAAGCTGACCATGTTGTGGACCACCGGCAATGCGGCCGTGATCGGCGCCTGAGCGACGACTACTTGGCGATGGCCGCGTCGACGCGCTGCTTGAGCTCGGGGGTAAACACCTCGAGCACTGCGAGCGCACCCATGTTGTCGACAACCTGCGACGCACGGCTTGCGCCGGTGATCACGGTGGTGACATTGGGGTTCGAGGCGCACCATGCAATGGCCAACTGAGCCATCGTGCAGCCGATCTCTTCAGCGATGGGGCGCAGGCGCTCGACGCGGTCGACCTCGGCCTGATCGGTGAGGCGCTTGGCCAACCAGCCGTAGCCAGGCAACGCCGCGCGGCTGTCTTCGGGCACGCCATCGCGATATTTGCCGGTGAGCAAACCAGACGCAAGCGGGCTCCAAATTGTGGTACCCAAACCAATGTCTGAGTAGAGCCGAGCGAACTCGACCTCGACCTTACGACGCTCCATCATGTTGTACTGCGGCTGCTCCATCACTGGCTTGTGGAGGTGATGACGCTCGGCGATTTCGTATGCCGCGCGGATCTCGTCGGCGGTCCACTCGCTGGTGCCCCAGTACAGAACCTTGCCGCGCTCGATGAGGTCGTGCATCGCCCACACAGTTTCTTCGATGGGCGTGTTGGGGTCGGCGCGATGGCAGAACAACAAGTCGATGAAGTCGACGCGCAACCGATCGAGACAGCCTTCGATCGAGTGATGCAAGTACTTGCGGTTCAGCGTGTTCGCCATGTTCGGCATGTTGCCGTCGATGCCCCAGAACACTTTGGTGGAGAGCACGTAGCTCTGACGCTTCCAGCCCAGTTCTTCGATCACGCGGCCCATGATGGCTTCGCTCTCGCCGCCCGCGTAGGCCTCAGCGTTGTCGTAGAAGTTGCAGCCGGCATCGTGCGCGGCCTGCATGCATTCGAGCGCTGTGTCGTCTTTAAGTTGGTTGTCGAACGTGACCCACGATCCGAACGAGAGGACCGACAACTGCAGACCTGAGCGACCAAGCCGACGAAATGGCATCTTTGTTTGAGGCATACCGTGACCGTACAGCGAGATCAGCCGGGAGGGCGAACAGTGACCCCTGCGGCGATAAGCGCCCGCTTGGCGTCGGCGATGGTGAACTCGCCGAAGTGAAAGATCGAGGCCGCAAGCACTGCATCGGCGTGGCCATTGACGATGCCGTCGACAAGATGCTGCAACGTACCCACGCCGCCGCTGGCGATGACCGCCACGTTGACCGAGTCGGCGATGGTTCGCGTGAGGTTGTTCTCGAAGCCTTCGCGGGTGCCGTCGCGATCCATTGAGGTGAGCAAAATCTCACCAGCGCCTAACGCTGTTGCCTGTTGCGCCCACTCAACCGCGTCGCGTCCGGTTGGGGTGCGGCCGCCATGCAAAAACACTTCCCAACCACCACCAGCAGCATTGGCTCGGGCGTCTACCGCACAGACCACACACTGCGAACCGAACTCTGCGGCGATCTCGGCAATCAGCTCGGGACGTTCGAAGGCCGCAGTATTGACGCTGACCTTGTCGGCCCCGGCGCGCAACATGCGTCGCGCATCTTCGACGCTGCGAATGCCGCCGCCGACGGTGAACGGAATGAACACTTGCTCGGCCACGCGACGGACAACATCGACCATGGTCTCGCGGCCATCG
>JAPKZR010000248.1 GCA_026393695.1 Actinomycetota bacterium | reverse complement strand
GGCCGCTTTTCGCGCGGGCGCCGACGCCGTCACATCGGCCAGGGCATGGACATGGTCGACGGCCGCGTCGAACTCGCCGACAACACTCCACTCGACGAGCTCTCCGTGCTGCGAGTTGGTGTGGCCGCTGCCACCGAGCGCGCACGCATCGGGCCCACCACGCTCACCCGTTTGCATCAGGCGGCCGATGTAGCGCTCCCCTGGTCCGCCGAAGCGCGTGAGCTTTTCGTGGCGTTACTCGCCCGCGGCGACGATGCCGTACCGGTTATCGAGACGCTCGATATCTCCGATCTGTGGTGCCGTCTGCTGCCCGAATGGGAACCCAATCGGTGCCGTCCGCAGCGCAACGCGTATCACCGCTTCACGGTCGATCGCCACCTGCTCGAAGCAGTCGCACGCGCCGCCGATCTCTGCGATCGTGTCGAGCGGCCCGACCTGTTGCTGCTCGGCGCGTTGCTGCACGACATTGGCAAGGGCTACCCCGGCGACCACACCGTGGTGGGCATGACCTTGGTGCACGACATCGCTCAGCGAATGGGCTTCAACGACGACGACACCCAGACGTTGGTGTTGCTGGTCGAGCATCATCTGCTGCTGCCCGACATCGCCACGCGGCGCGACCTCGACGACCCGGCAACCATCCGCTGGGTAGCCGCTTGCTCGGGCACCATCGAGCGCCTCCATCTGCTGAGCGCACTCACCGAAGCCGACTCGATAGCGACAGGTCGGTCGGCGTGGGGCGCATGGAAAGCGGGCCTCGTGTCCACGCTTGTCGATCGCGCTGAGCACGTGCTCGATGGCGGCGAAGTAGCCGACGTCACCACGTCATCCGAACGACTGGCTGTGAACTCCGAACTCATGGCTCGCTACTCGGCTGGCTCGGCGCCGCTCATCATCACCGACGGCAACGAACTCACGTTGGTGTGCGCCGATCGGCCTGGCCTCTTCAGCCGGGTGGCCGGCGTCATCGCGGTCTGCGGGCTCGATGTGTCAGAGGCCTCGGCTGCTGGCGAAAGCGGCATCGTGCTCGATCGGTTCAGAGTCACGTCGGCATTCAGCAAAGAAATTTCGTGGACCAAGGTCGAGCGAGAGTTGTTGCGTGCGCTCAACAGTCGCATCGCTATCGAGTCACGCCTCGCCGATCGAGCACGCAGCTATCGGCGCCCGGTTGAGGCGCCGCATTTCCTTGAACCAAAGGTGCGCGTGCTCAACGAGGCCTCCGAGAACTACACCGTCATCGAGGTCACCGGACCCGACAGCATCGGCTTGCTCTATCGGCTCACCCGCACCATCGCCGATCTCGATCTCGACATCGCCAGCGCAAAGGTCACAACACTGGGCAACGACGTGGTCGACGCGTTCTACGTTCGCGATCAGCAGGGCAACAAGGTGACCTCACGCGAGGATGTCGCCGAAATCACCATGGCGCTCAGCCACGCACTCGTTCCGACGTCGCCCAACAACGCCTAGCGCTCAACGTGTTGGCGCTGTTGAAGGCGCGCCGTCACGAAGTAGTGCACGCGGTTGCCAACGTTGACCGCGTGGTCACCAATTCGCTCATAGAAACGAGCCACCAACGCCAACTGCATCGCGACCTGCAGATCGATTCGTCCCGCCGCTTGGCTCTCGAAGATCGCGTTGAGAAACTGCCCGTGCAGATCGTTGAGGTACAGGTCCATGTCGTCGAGAGCCGATGCCTTCGCAGCATCGTTGTCGATGAACGCATCGATCGCGGCTACATGCAACCGGGTCGCCTGCGAGCCCAGCATGGTGATG
>JAPKZR010000235.1 GCA_026393695.1 Actinomycetota bacterium | reverse complement strand
CATCGCGCTCGGCAGTGCGCACGACGTATTGCAACACGTCGCCGTAATGCGAGACGCCAGCAACCGTGCCGGCGATCACGTTGTGCGAGCGACCGGGGTCGGCGCTGCTGAGCTGAATGCACTCGGGGCGAATGGCAGCGAGCGCTGGCTGACCCTGAGCGACGCGCTCTTCAGGGCTTGATGACACGAAAATGGTGCCGTCGCTGGCGCGTACGCCGTGGCCGGTAGACACGCCGCGCCAGAAGTTGTTGCGACCAATGAAGCCAGCAACAAACGCTGACGACGGCCGTTCGTAGACGGTCTCTGGGTCGGCGAGTTGCTCGATATGACCATCAAGCATGATCGCAATGCGATCGCTCATGCCCATGGCCTCTTCTTGGTCGTGCGTGACGAAGACGAAGGTGATGCCAAGCTGGCTTTGCAGCAGCTTCAGCTCAATCTGCATTTCTTCACGAAGCTTGCGATCCAGGGCTCCGAGTGGCTCGTCGAGCAGCAGCTCACTTGGTCGGTTCACTAATGCCCGAGCGAGAGCAATACGTTGCTGCTGGCCACCCGACATCTGGCGAGGCTTGCGATCGGCAAGCTTGGTCATCTTCACCATGTCGAGCGCCTCAGCGACCCGAATGGCGATGTCGGTTTTGGACACATGGCGCTGACGTAAGCCGTAGGCAACGTTCTCGGAGACTGACATGTGGGGAAACAATGCGTACTGCTGAAAGACCGTGTTCACATCTCGCTTATATGGCGGCACACCCTGCACAAACTCGCCACTAATGCGAATATGGCCTTCGTCGGGTTGCTCGAATCCAGCGAGCATTCGAAGCGTTGTTGTCTTGCCGCAGCCGCTGGGGCCGAGCAACGACAAGAACTCACCAGCATGAATATTGAGGTTGAGTTTGTCGACGGCAACCATGGAGCCGAAGCGCTTGGTTACGTCGACAAGTTCGACGCTGCCGCGGTCTTGACTCATACCCTCGTACCCCCATCTGTGCGGTGTCGTCAGTGTAGACACCACGCGCAACCGCGAACGAACCATTCGATTGAGCAGCCGAGCCAGTTCACACTGCTGAAACAACACACGACATTTGCCCTTCCGCGACGAGAGGTGCAGTATCGGTAGACATGGACCCACAAATCGCTCACGCCGACGACAACGTTGAAGCACTACAGCAAGCTGCTCGGCGCCATTTGTGGGGACACTTCACGCAACTCAACGGGTTTCAGACCGAGCCACTGCCCATCATCACCCGCGGTGAGGGCAACTACATCTTCGATCAGAACGGGCATCGACTGCTCGATGGACTGTCGGGATTGTTCACCGTGCAGGTTGGTCACGGACGGCGCGAGCTTGCCGAGGCAGCCACGCAACAAGCAGCCACTTTGGCCTACTTCCCACTGTGGAGCTTTGGCCACGAGCCAGGTATCCGGCTGGCTGCTCGCCTCGCCGAGTTAGCGCCTGGCGATTTGAACCGCGTCTTCTTCACGTCGAGCGGAAGCGAGGCTGTAGAAAGCGCATGGAAGTTGGCAGTGCAGTATTTCGCCGAAATTGGCCAACCGATGCGGCGCAAAATCATCAGCCGGCACTACGCGTATCACGGCACCACGCTGGGGGCGCTTTCGATCACGGGTATCCCAGCGATCAAGAATCCATGGGAGCCTCTACTACCGGGCACCGTGAAGGTCGTGAACACCAACAGTTATCGCTGTGGCATGTGCGCCGCTGCCGGATCATGCACGCTGGCATGCGCCGACGACATTGAGACGCGCATCATCATGGAGGGCCCCGACTCGGTGGCGTGCGTCATTCTCGAACCGGTGCAGAACACTGGCGGCGCGCTCGTGCCTCCCCCGGGCTACTGGAAGCGAGTGCGCGAGATCTGCGATCGCTACGGCGTGCTGCTCATCAGCGACGAAGTGATCTGTGCGTTCGGCCGACTTGGGCATTGGTTCGGTTGCCAGCGCTTCGACTATCAGCCCGACATGATCACCTTCGCGAAGGGCGTCACCAGCGGCTACGCCCCACTTGGCGGCGTCATCGTCAGCGATCGAATCGCCGCTCCGTTTCTCGAAGAGGGCCGCACCTTTCTGCACGGCCTCACCTTTGGCGGCCACCCAGTGAGTTGCGCTGTAGCGCTCGCCAACATCGACATCCTCGAACGCGAAGACCTACCCGGAAATGTGTTGCGCAACGAAGCGATCTTCGACGACGTGATGGCTCGCATCGCCGAAACTCCAATCGTCGGCGAGGTTCGCGGCTGCGGCTACTTCCGTGTGGCCGAACTCGTGAAGGACAAGAAGAACAAGACCACATTCACCGACGACGAATGCGATTGGCTGCTGCGCGGCTATCTCTCACCAATGCTCTACAAGGCAGGGCTCTTCTGCCGCGCCGACGATCGAGCAGATCCGGTGGTGGTGCTCTCGCCTCCGCTTACCTGCGGACCCGACGAGTTGCGCTTCATCGGCGACACCGTGGTCGAAGTCTTTAACAACGCATGGGAATCCTTTCAGTCGCGCTGAGCATCATCGCTTTGGTCGTCGCTCAAGTACTAAGCATTCGTGAGTAACGAGTTTGCCTGACCCTTGAGCGCGAAGAGGATTGCATGAGCACCACCGACCAGCCGATGTTTGAGCACCACTGCGAGGCGTGTCGAATCATCGATCGTTTCGATGGCGTCGAAGACGGACAAATCGGCGCACCCGCCCACTTCAGCGTTCTCGATGAGCGACGCCTCTTCACCACGCTTCGCAAAGCCGAAGGCTCAATCGCCGACGGCGTCACCTCATTCGCCGGGTCGATGAAGTTCGTCTACATCCACGGCATCTGGTTCGGCATCTGGGTTGCACTCAACGTCGGCCTCGCCGGGGTGAGCCGCGAGTTCGACAAATTCCCGTTTGGTCTCTTGACGATGATCGTGTCGCTCGAAGCCATCTTTCTTGCCACGTTCGTCATGATCAGCCAGAACCGCCAGGCCGCTCGTTCAGACATTCGCAGCCGACTCGACTTTGAGAACAACCTTCGATCCGAGATCTGGTCGGTACACATCGGCCAAGCTCTCGGCATCGATGTCCCTCATGTTGAGGACCTTGTCAAACGCGCAATCGCGGCCGCCGAGGCCCAACTGAATCGCGATGCCGTCTAGCTGTTGATGTTGGCCATCACGTGCTTGATGCGCGTGTAGTCGTCGAGTGCATAGGCCGACAGGTCTTTGCCGTAGCCGCTCTTCTTGTAACCACCGTGCGGCATCTCAGCAACGAGTGGGATGTGGGTGTTGATCCACACACAACCAAAATCGAGACGCTTCGACATGCGCATAGCCCGACCAAAGTCGCGGGTCCACACCGACGACGCAAGGCCGTAGTCGACGCCGTTGGCCCAACGCACAGCCTCGTCTTCATCAGAGAATTTCTGCACGGTGATGACCGGTCCGAACACTTCGTTCTGCACCATTTCGTCGGTCTGACGAAGGTTGGCCACAACCGTTGGGGCATAGAAGTAACCCGAGGAACCAACGCGAGCGCCTCCAGCAACGACGTTGGCATGATCGGGGGCACGCTCGAGGAAGCCAGCGACGCGAGCGAGTTGATTGGCATTGTTCACGGGGCCGTACAACACGTCTTCGTCGTCGGGCATACCGGTCTTGATGCCGGCCGCCGCGGCACCGAGCGCAGCAACGAACTCGTCGTAAATGCCGGGCGCTACAAGCACTCGCGTGGCGGCGGTGCAGTCTTGACCTGCATTGAAGAACCCGGCGGTAGAGATGCCTTCGACAGCGGCCTCGATGTCGGCATCATCGAACACCACCACGGGAGCCTTGCCACCAAGTTCGAGGTGAAGACGCTTGAGGCTGTGCGAGGCGGCCTCGGCAACTTCCATGCCGGCGCGAACTGAGCCCGTAATGCTGACCATCGATGGGATGTCGTGAACGACCATTGATCGGCCAGTGTCGCGGTCACCGCAAATCACGTTGAACACACCAGCGGGCAAGAACTCGGCAGCGATCTCAGCGAGCAGTGTGGCACTAGCGGGCGTGGTGTCGCTGGGCTTGAGCACAACGGTGTTGCCCGCTGCCAGAGCTGGCGCAAACTTCCACACCGCCATCATCATCGGATAGTTCCATGGCGCTACTTGCGCACACACACCCACAGGTTCACGGCGGATGTAGCTGGTCATACCACGCATGTATTCACCAGCCGACTTGCCATCGAGGTTGCGCGCTGCGGCGGCAAAGAAACGGATCTGATCGACCATCGGCGGAATCTCTTCGCTGCGGGTGAGCCCGATGGGCTTGCCCGTGTTTTCGACCTCGAGCACAATGAGTTCCTCGGCGCGAGCCTCAACAGCATCGGCAATACGGAACAGCGCCAGCGAGCGCTCTGATGGCGTGCTGTCTTTCCAGTCCTCAAACGCTGCAGCGGCCACGGTCATTGCGTGATGCACGTCGGCGTCGCCAGACAACGCAGCGGTTGCGTACTGCTGACCGGTTGCCGGATTGATGACAGCGGTGGTGCGACCATCGGCTGCATCGACATGCTGACCATTGATGAAGTTCTGGAAACCCTGCATGGGCTTGGTCCTCTCGTGGGGTGAAGGGTCTGTACAACGACTAGATCTCGCAGAAATCTAGATCACTGCAGCGCGGCACTCAACACACCGTCACAGCACCTCTCCAGAACTTGGCAGTATGTTCCCATGAGCACTCCCCCAACCGTTCAGTCCGGCCTTCGTAGTGTTGGCGTACCACGCGAGATTAAGACCGCCGAATACCGTGTGGCGATGACTCCCGACGGCGTGCGCGAGTTCGAGCGCCACGGCATTGAGGTGTTCATCGAGACTCACGCTGGTGAAGGCGCCAGCATCGCTGATGCCGATTACGTGGCCGCCGGCGCAACCATTGTTCCCACTGCAGCCGACGTGGGCGCAAGAGATGGTCGTCAAGGTCAAAGAACCAAAGGCCGAAGAGTTTCAGTTCTTGCGACCCGACCTCACGCTGTTCACCTATCTGCATCTAGCCGCGTATCCCGCAGTGGCAGCCGCCCTGCTGGCTGCGGGCACCACGGGCATCGCCTACGAAACGGTGCAAACCGAAAATGGCGCCCTTCCGCTGCTAGCGCCGATGAGCGAAGTAGCCGGTCGCCTAGCACCGCAGTTGGGCGCCCATTATCTCGAGCGCCACAACGGGGGCCGCGGAGTATTGATGGGCGGAGCACCTGGCGTGCGACCAGCCAAGGTCGTAGTGCTCGGAGCCGGCAACGTCGGCTGGAACGCAGCGTGGATTGCGGCAGGCATGGAGGCCGAGGTCGTGTTGTTCGACAAGAACATCGATCGCCTCCGCTGGGTCGACCAGATTCAGAAAGGTCGCGTGGTCACGTTGGCCTCGAACCGCGGCGCGATCGAACGCAACATCGCGGATGCTGACTTGGTGATCGGCGCAGTACTCGTAGCGGGCGGACGCGCTCCGGTTGTCGTGAGCGAAGACATGGTGCGCAGCATGAAGCCAGGCGCTGTCATCGTCGACGTTGCTATCGACCAAGGCGGCTGCGTCGAGACCATCCATGAAACCACGCACAACGATCCGGTGTACAACCTGCATGGGGTGCTTCATTACGGAGTCGGCAACATGCCTGGAGCGGTTCCGCACACCAGCACCTACGCGCTCACCAACGCAACGCTGCCGTATCAACTTGAGGTTGCAATGTTCGGTGCTGGCGGCGCTGCCCATCGCGATGCAGCGCTCGCTCACGGGATCAACACGGTCGCTGGCCAACTCACCAACGGACCAGCAGCCGAAGCGTTAGGTATGAGCTCCGGCGACCCAGTGGCACTTCTCGCACGCTGATCGAACGACCAACGAAGTCCCCTGCCGATAGGGCGACTAGCGTCTCGGGTATGCCAGTTTCCGTTTTCGACCTCGACCTACCAACGCTCGACTTGCTCGACGTTCCATTCGATCAGGCGCAAAGCGTGATGCGCGACATGGCAAGTGAACATTGGATTGTGCGCAATCCGTTTGGCTTTACCGTGCTGCGCTACGACGACGTTGCTGCGGTGCTGCGCGACAAGCGCTGGCACAACGCGGCAGGCGCGTTGCCGCAGATGATGGGCATCACCGATCCTGAGTTTCTCGCTCGCGACCGAGTCAGCATCCTCAGCGCCGAGGGCGAGATGCATACCCGACTCCGCCGCCTTGTGGCCCCAGCGTTTTCTCCACGCGCCGCCGACCGTTTGCGCCCCTTCATGCGCGAGGTCATCAACAGCCTTGTCGACCCTGTGGCCGCCCTCGGGCGCGCCGACATTGTGAGCGACATCTGCGAGCCATATCCCATCCCGATCATCTGCGAACTGCTGGGTGCCCCAAAGAGCGACTGGCAGCTCTTCAGCCGCTTGGCCGAAGACGTATTGCGCATCTTCAACGGCAACGTGCTCGAAGAACTACCCATCATCATGAAGGCCCAAGACGAGCTCGACGCCTATACGCGCGAGCTCATCGCTGAGCGCCGCTCGAAGCCCGCCGACGACCTCATTACTGCGCTCATCGCAGCCGAAGAAGCTGGCGACAAACTCGACACCGAAGAACTCGTAATGATGGTGAGCGCTGTCATCGTTGGCGGCACCGATACCACTCGCAACCAACTCGGTTGCAGCGTTGCGTTGTTCGCCGAGCACCCCGATCAGTGGGCAATGTTGGTCGATCGACCCGAGCTCGCATCACGCGCAGTCGACGAGACAATGCGCTACTTCGGCGCTGTTCGCGGCACCGGGCGATTTGCCTCCGAAGAGATCGAATACCGCGGCATCGTCTTTCCTGCAGGCACCATGCTGATGCCGTCGCTGGCTGTTGCGAACCGTGACGACAACGTGTTTGCAGACTCCGGCACGTTCGACATCACCCGTGAGCCAGCCAGCCAACCCCATCTCACCTTGGGGAGCGGCATTCACTATTGCCTCGGTGCCTCACTGGCCAAAGCCGAGCTACAAGAAGCGCTTCCAATTCTGGCGAAGCGTATGCCCAACTTGCGCATCGATGGCGACATCACGTGGAAGCCCAGCAACGTTGGCATCTTTGGCCCACAACACCTGCCGGTCACGTTCACCCCAACAAACTGATCGCGGCAAGGCAGACCAGCACTGATCGCTCCGGCTACCGTCTGTGCCATGACAATCAAGCTTGGCTACAACACCGGTTATTGGGGCAGCGGCCCGCCATCAGGCGCGCTCGACGCAATCAAAGAGGCAGAGCGACTCGGCTTCGACAGCATCTGGACCGCCGAGGCCTACGGCAGCGATTGTCTGACCCCGCTCGCGTGGTGGGGCGCACACACCTCAACAGTGAAACTCGGCACCGCCATCACCCAGATGAGCGCGCGCACTCCTGCTGCAACGGCGATGGCCGCGATGACGCTCGACCATCTCAGCGGTGGTCGATTCATCCTCGGCCTCGGCGCCAGCGGCCCTCAGGTCGTCGAGGGTTGGTACGGCCAGCCGTACCCCAAGCCGTTGGCCCGCACACGCGAATACATCGAGATCGTGCGCTCAATCGTGAGGCGTGACGAACCCGTGAACCATCACGGCGAGTTCTACAACATGCCGTTCGAGGGTGGCGCCGGTATCGGCAAGCCGCTGAAGAGCACCATCCATCCGCTGCGTAAAGAGATCCCCATCTTCCTCGGCGCAGAGGGACCCAAGAACGTTGCTCTCGCCGCCGAAATTTGCGACGGTTGGTTGCCGCTGTTTTTCAGCCCCAAGGAAGACGCGTTCTATCGCGACTGCCTCGCCAAGGGTTTCGCTGCGAGCGGCGATCCCACGAAAGCCGATCGCTTTGAGATCGCGTCGACCGTCATGATCGTTCCCGGCGACGATGTCGAGCAGTGCGCCGACCTCGTTCGCCCGTTCCTTGCCCTCTACGCCGGCGGCATGGGTGCCCGTGGCGCCAACTTCCACTTCGAACTGTTTGCCCGCATGGGCTACGAAGACGTGGCACTCAAGGTTCAAGATCTGTATCTGCAGGGCAAGAAGCAAGAAGCCGCAGCCGCCATCCCATTGGCGATGGTCGAAGATGTCGCTCTCGTTGGCCCGCCCGCCAAGATCAAAGACGAGCTGCAGCTCTGGAAGCAGACCTGCATCACCACATTCCTCGTCAGCGGCCCGCAGCAGGTGCTGCCCTTGTACGCCGATTTGATCTTGGGTTCCTGAGTCCGCACCAGCTCAATATGCGCTGAGCTGGGCATACGTCGGTGTGACAACCGACCAGCACTGCTCACCGACGCTCAGGAGGCTTCATCACCGACCTGTTGAAACATGCGCAACTACAATGCGCACGTCACCCAACCGGTAAAAGTCGATGCCAACACCCGTCTCCGAGCGCACAACACAATCGAACGCTCGCGCCGGTTCCGCCCGCGCCGCCTTTGGCTATCGGGACTTTCGCATCATCTGGATTGGTCTGTTCGCCAGCAACGTGGGCACATGGATGCAGAACCTTGCGCTGCCCGCGTACATCGATGCCCGCACGCACAAGGCCACGTGGGTCGCCATCATGGGCTTTGCTCAACTCGGACCGCTGCTGCTGCTCTCTATTCCCGGCGGAGTCTTAGCCGACCGCTTTCCGCGCCGGCCGTGGCTGATTACGAACCAAGCGCTGCAGATGGTCTTCGCTGTGGCGATCGCGTTTCTTATTGCTCGTGACTCATCGCTGTGGGCAATCTTCGCCATCCAGTTGGGCATCGGCATCTTCAACGCGCTGGGCGCCCCCGCGATGCAGGCCTCGATCCCGCTGTTGCTCAACAAGGAAGATCTGCCTGGGGCTCTCAGCCTGAACTCGGTGATGCTCAACGGATCACGAGTCATCGGACCTGCGCTCGCCGCAGCGCTCATTGGCCTCGGCGTCACCGTGCCACAAATCTTTGTGATCAACGCAGCCACATATCTGTTCGCTGTCGCTGCGATTGCGGTCATTGTCATCCCTCACGTACAGAGCCAGTCGGTCGAGCGCGGCATGCAGAAGTTGCTTGTTGGCATTCGCATCGCTCGCCAGCGCGGCGTGCTGGCACGAATGCTGCTGGCGATGACGGCCTTCTCGTTCCTCTGCTTGCCCTACGTGAGCCTGTTCCCATCGATCGCTCGACTCAACTTCGGTATCGATTCGAGCAGCGCCACCTATAAGTGGCTGTACGCAACGTGGGGGCTCGGAGCATGCCTCGGCGGTCTTGCGTGCGGCTCCGTATTCATTCGCTTCGACCGCCGCAAACTCATCGTGTTTGCGTTCCGGGGCTTTGCGCTCAGCATGGCTGGCTTCGCCTTAGCCAGTGGGCCGATGCTGGCCATCCCCATCGGATTTTTGCTCGGGTTCTTCTACTTCATGGCGGTGACCCCAATGGTCACTGTCTTTCAAACCAACATGCGCGACCACGAACGCGCCCGCGTGATGTCGTTGTGGTTCATGGCGTTCGGCGGCACTGTCACGCTTGGTGCGCTTGCGTTTGGCCCCGTAGTCGACCGCTTCGGCCCAAGGCCGGTGCTCTTCGTCAGCGTGGCCTCTGCAGTGGTGCTCAGTTGGTGGGCCGACCTCATTCGTCGACCAACTCAGATGTTGTCAGACGACGAGGGCAGCGAGCCGCTCAAGACCCGCAACGCGACTTCCCTTGATGAGCACGGCGTCGTTGCTGGCGAGTGAACTGATCACAGCCTGCGCGTCCTCTCGCGCCGGCACCCCATAGTTGTCGGTGCCTACCGCAATCAGTTCGATGTTGCGCTGGCGCAATAGCTCAACAATGGCCGCGTGGTCCCCTGCCGGATCGGCAAGCTCGGCCATCACACCCAACACCGCCACACGGCGGCCGCTCACTCGTAGCGAAGCCAGCGTCTCGATCGCGGCGCGCATCGACTCAGGGTTTGCGTTGTAGGCATCGTTAATCACGATTGCTCCGGCCGCGCTGCGTTTGATTTCCATCCGCCACGGAGACAACTGAGCCTGGCCGACCGCAGCCACTGCTGCATCAAGGTTCACACCGCACGATGCGGCCACGGCGATTGCGCCAGCGGCATTGGCGGCCATATGTTCACCGCTCACTGCGAGCTGCACAGCGGCCACTCCCCAAGGTGTGTGTAGATCGAATCGCGGCCGAGCAAGCTCGTCGAGCACAAGGTTGTCGATGCGCACATCGGCGACCGCAGATCTGCCGAACGTGAGCACTCGACACGACGCAAGCGACTTCATCGCGAGTACGCGGTGATCGTCGGCGTTCAGCACGGCGAGACCGTTGGCCGGCAACGCAGCAACGAGTTCGCTCTTGGCTCGCGCGACGCCGTCGATTCCGCCGAGCAGTTCGGTGTGCGCTGCGGCGACTCGCGTGACAAGACCAATCGTGGGTTGCCCAATTGCGCACAGACGGGCAATCTCGCCAAAGCCGCGCATGCCCATCTCAAGCACCAGCGCCTCGGTGTCGTCGGGCGAGTTCAAGATGGTGACCGGCAGCCCGGTCTCATTATTGAAGCTCTTCTCGTTGGCCGACGTTCGCAGCCCAGCGCTCAACGCTGCGCGGGCGAGGTCTTTAGTGCTTGTTTTGCCGACCGATCCGGTGATGCCAACAACGTGCGCCGCAAGCCGTTGCCGAGCCCATGTGGCCAGGCGCAGCAACGCCGCTGCGGTGTCTGCCACTACCACGGCTGTGCCGGATCCAGGCTCGCACTGCGATAGATACGCAGGCGCCCCGTTGCTCATTGCCGAAGAGATGAACTCATGGCCATCGCGCTCGGCTACGAGCGCGACAAACAGCTGTCCCGGCCGCAGACTGCGACTATCGAACGACACGCCGTCGAGGGCTACATCGGGTCCAAAAAGTGTGCCACCAGTGGCGCTGGCTACATCGCTCGCCATGAAACGCATCTCCGCACCGTAGTGGCGACAACAGCGTCGACGGTGGTTGCCCGTGGTGACCATGCGGCGACGGCTACCGTTGCGGGATGGCCGACGACCGCATCAATCTCATCGTGATCTTCGGCGGACAGTCGGCCGAGCACGATGTCAGCTGTGTCACCGCAACGCATGTGCTGCGCGCCGTCGATCAGACTCGCTATCGCATCACCCCTGTCGGCATCGACCGCGAAGGACAATGGCACCTCGCCACTGCAGCGCTCGCAGCGCTTGCAAACGGACCCGAGGCGTTACCCGATCGGCTCGAAGCTGCAGGCGACAACTTGTCCCCCACGCCAATGCTCACCGACGCTCTGCGCAACGGTCCTGTTGTCGTGATGCCGTTGCTGCACGGTCCCCTCGGCGAAGACGGCACGGTGCAGGGTCTACTCGAGTTGATGGACGTACCATTCGTTGGCAGCGGCGTGCTCGGCTCGGCGGTCAGCATGGACAAGGCCATCGCCAAAGAGGTGCTTGCCTACCATCACATTCCGCAGGCGCGCTGGATCAGCTTGCGCGAGCACGAGGTCAGTCCCGTTCGACTCACAGAGATCGCAGACACACTCGGCCTGCCCGTGTTCGTGAAGCCATCGAACATGGGATCATCTGTCGGCGTCACGAAGGCCAGCACCGTCGACGAACTCATCGCAGCCGTCGATCACGCCCTGGGTTACGACGAGTGGATCGTCATCGAAGAAGCAATCAACGGCCGCGAGATCGAAGTTGCTGTGCTGGGCAACCTCGAAACCCGAGCCAGCGTGCCCGGCGAGATCGTGCCCGGCAACGAGTTCTACGACTACGCGCAGCTCATCATCCCGGCTCCGCTCACTGCCGAACAGACCGAGACCGTGCGCGCACTCGCGCTGCAAGTGTTTGCTGCGTTGCGCTGCGAAGGGCTCGCCAGAGTCGACTTCTTCCTCGAGCACAACGGCCGAGGGTTCCTCATCAACGAGGTCAACACGATGCCCGGCTTCACCCCGATCTCGATGTACCCAAAGATGTGGCAAAGCACTGGCCTCGCCTATCCGGCGTTGGTCGACGCGCTCATTGAACTCGCCATCGACCGTCACCGCCGACGCCGCCGCAACACCAAGCACTAGCTCCCCGCGCCCCGCCACTCACTCCCCCGCGCCACTCACTCCCGGGTTTGTTGAAGACTTCAGGTCAACCCCCAACCAATTGTCTTCAACAAACGCTTTGTTGAAGCAAAGTGGTGGCGGATTGGGGACGTCAGTGCGGATTTGGGACGTCAGTGCGGATTTAGGGGCGGAGCGCGGCGAGCAGAAACTCGGTGAGTTCGCGGCGCAGACGTCGCAGACCGGTTGTGGTTGCCTGCCACTCAACAGCCTGCAAGGCCGTGGGCTCGGTGGCGATGCCGGTAACCGTGGCATAGGCAAGCGCCACAACAAGACCCGGGTCGGCCATTCGCAATCGGCCGTTTGCCATCTCTTCACCGAGGTAGTCGGTGGCCCGACGCACAAATGGCCGCACTTGATCAGTGAGACGCGCCGCGTGATCGGGCGAGAGCCGAGACACTTCGCGCACGAGTCCCAACAACGCCGGACGACGAACGGCTGGACGCAGCACCGCTTTGATCACCGCTTCGATTCGAGCGAGCGGCTCGTCGGGGGCGGAGCGCACGGCGGCCTCAATCACCGCCGCCAGTTCAAGCGCTGTCTGTTCGAGCACAGCGTCGAGCAACTCATCTTTCGAAGGGAACCAATACAGCACGGTCTGCTTCGCCACGCCAACCACGCCCGCGATTTCGTCGAGCGATACAGCCGAGAAGCCGCGGCTGCCGAACAGGTCGACGCTGGCTTCAAGGATCGCTGATCGGGTCATGCCACGTCGGGTTACCATCGCTGTCTACCATATGGTAGAAAAGCGTCTGTGAAAACGATCGCGGAGCCCATACGCCATGATTGCTGAGCAGTTGGCTGGCAAGCGCATCGCTATTACGGGCTCTACAGGCTTCGTCGGAACGGCTCTCGTTGAGCGTTTGCTGCGCAGCGTGCCCGATTGCCAACTGGTGTTGCTCATCCGCGGCGGCAAGCGTGGCGCCCCCGAACGAGCACGTCGCGAGATCTTCAAAAACGACGCGTTCGACCGCCTCAAAGAAGAACTGCGCAGTACCGGCGACACCTTCGACGCGATGATCGAGCGCCGCGTGGTCACGATCAACGGCGACGTGAGCACCGACGGACTCGGGCTCAACGATGCCGATCTCGCCACGCTGGCAACCTGCAACATCGTCATCCACTCAGCCGCTGCCGTGGCGTTCGACTCCCCACTCGACACCGCTGTCGAGATCAACCTGCTCGGGCCTACACGTGTAGCCCAAACCCTCAACGATCTCGGCGTGGCCCCACACTTGGTGGCCGTCAGCACCTGTTACGTGGCAGGCAACCGTCGCGGCAATGCGCCCGAAGAACTCGTGAGCGAAGGCCCATTCGACCTTGGTCTCAGCTGGCGCAAAGAAGTTGCGGCATCGCGCCGCTTGCGCAGCGACACCGAATCAGCGAGCCGTCAGCCCGACAGGTTGCGCAGTTTCCGCGCCGACGCACGCAAAGAACTCGGCGCAGCGGGCGCTCCGGCGTTGGCAGCCAAGACCGAGCACCTCCGCGAAAAATGGTGCACCGACGAACTGGTCGAGGCCGGACGCGCTCGCGCTGCCAGCATCGGCTGGCCCGACGCATATGCGTACACCAAGGCCCTCGGCGAACAAGCGCTGATGGAGACCAAAGGCAATGTGCCGGTCAGCATCGTGCGGCCATCGATCATTGAGTCGGCGCTGCAAGAGCCTCGTCCAGGTTGGATCCGCGGCTTTCGCATGGCCGAGCCGGTCATCATCAGCTACGCCCGCGGATTGCTCACCCAGTTCCCCGGCGTACCCGAAGGCACTGTCGACGTCATCCCAGTAGACATCGTTGTGGCCGCCATCATCGCCGTTGCCGCCTTGGGCCCCGAGCAGGCCCCGCGCATCACCCAGGTGGCCAGCGGTGGCATCAATCCGCTGAAGTACAAACTGCTCGTCGACAACGTGCGATCGTGGTTCACCGAGCATCCGTTGTACGACGCCGAGGGCCAACCAATCGTTGTGCCCGAGTGGCAGTTCCCCGCACGCGGCAAAGTGCAGCAGCAACTCAAGCGAGCGAAGACCGTGGCCACCCGCGCCGAGCAAGTTCTGCAGATGCTTCCATTGCGCGGCACCCAAGCCACGTGGGCGGCCAAGCTCGACGAACGCAAGCAAGACATCGAGCGCGCCTACGAGTACGTGCAGCTCTACGGCCTG
>JAPKZR010000264.1 GCA_026393695.1 Actinomycetota bacterium | reverse complement strand
GTTCGGCGCCGACCGTGATGATGCGATTGTCTTTCACGCCCTGACGCAACATGGCGACCACGGTGTCCCACAGCATCTGCAACTCGTCACCGCTGAGCGAAAGGCCAAGGCGCGACGGATGGATGCCACAGACAAACAAGGCCTCCGCTCGGTATACGTTGCCCACCCCGCAGAGAACCTTTTGATCGAGCAGCACGGCGCCGATGGCTTGCTTCGATTTGCCCATTCGATCGATCGCCAATTGTGAGTCGGCCTTCTTGCCAAGCGGATCGGGTCCGAGTCGCTTCAGGATGTTGGCTCGATCATCAAGCGTGCCGATCGAGCACTCGGTGGGACCAGCGAGATCGATGGTGGCACGACTCGATTGAATTCGCATACGCACCATCCCAACAACATCGGGAGAATCCGGGCCTGTAGCGACCCGAAACTTTCCGAACAGTCCGAGATGCACATGGCCAATGTCGCCGTTCGCGAACCAATAGAAAAGATGTTTCCCAACGGCTTCGAGATCGTTGAGCACCTGCCCATCAACCCGAGCGGCATCTGCGGCGAATCGACCCTGAGGCGATGTGATCCGCACGGTCTCGCCGACAAGGAGTCGTCCGTGATCTCGCGCGATTCGGTGGACTGTGTGACCTTCGGGCATGCGTTCGTGTGTCTCTCAGATGGCGTTGGGCTACTACGGTGAAGCGTTGATGAAGCTACAGCTCAACGAAGCCGAACTAGCGAGCTGTGTGGGCTGTGGCTTATGCCTGCCACATTGCCCCACGTATCGCGCTACTGGCGAAGAGAGTTTGTCTCCACGTGGACGCATCGCAGCGATGCGCGAGGTCTTTCACGAGGGCGCTCCTGTCGACGACGCGTTCATTGGATTTATGGAAACGTGCGTGCAGTGTCGAGGGTGCGAGCCTGCTTGCCCATCTGGGGTGCACTACGGACACCTCATCGAAGACACTCGCGACTCGCTCGCCGCCAACCATCGCAGTACACCTCGCTGGCAGCGGCTTGCGTTCCGAGCGCTCGCTCATCATCGCTTGTTGCTCCTGGGCTCGTCTCTCATCGCTGTAGCCCAGCGCCTGCACCTCGTGCCGAAGCGCGCCGGGCTCACCAAGCTCGCCTTTTGGCGCGGTCCTGCAATCACGGCTACTGGCTCCGATGTCTACGTGTTCACCGGCTGCGTCATGGATGCTTGGCAGCGGCCCACACATCGCGCAACGCAGCGCGTCATCGAGTCCACCGGGGCTACCTGCGCTGTGGCGGCCAAAGGCGGCGAGTGCTGCGGAGCACTGCATTCGCACGCAGGCCTAACATCGCAGGCGCAACGTCTTGCGATGCGCACCATGGCGAGCATGCCCGGCGACGCACCCGTGCTGGTCAACTCTGCAGGCTGTGGCGCAGCGATGAAGGACTACGGGCACCTACTCGACACCGACGCAGCCCGCACGTTTTCTTCGCGCGTGCTCGACGTGCACGAGTGGCTTGCCAACAGGGTCGATCGTCTGCCTGCCGCCGACCCGACCCGGGCGCGCCCGAGCATCATCGTGCAAGACCCATGCCATCTTCGCCACGTTCAAAAGGCACACATGCCAGTGCGTACGGTGCTCGGTCGCTACGCGGACATTGTCGAACTCGACGACGACGGATTGTGCTGCGGTGCGGGCGGCGCCTACTCGGCACTGCAACCCGAACTTGCTGGTCAAATTCGCGATCGCAAGCTTGCTTCAATCGCACGCGCTACATCGGCGAGTCAAGCCACTGTGGTTGCTAGCGCGAACCCTGGCTGCGCAATGCACCTTGCGGCAGCTTCGGTCGTCACGATGCACCCGCTCGACATCGTCGCCGAACTGCTGCCATGAGCGATCAGTTCAACACCCTGGCCGACCGTCTCGATGCCATCTCCGAAGAACTCGCCGAGGTGGCGCTGGCCGAGTTGAGCCAAGCCATCCGGGGTGGCGCGAGCAAACGTCCTGCTGCCGAGCGCGTAGTCACTCAGGCACGCCGCGCTGTGGAGAAGGCAGCACATCTGCTGCGATCGATAGACGCCGACAACGAGTCGGCAGGGTCACACGAACTCGACTGAATCGCCGATCGAGATTGGTCCGGTTCGCACAACCGTCGCGTACACGCCGACGTTTTGATCGAGGTCTCGCACGACATGGCGCAGCACGGCAGAGTCTCGAGGAAGCTCGGGAGCGAACTCGTTGGCAATCGCGGCACAGCGAGGGCACCCCGAAAGAATCTGCACCTCGGTGCCACCGATAGCAATGCGGCGTCCAACCCACTCGAACTCGGGATGTCCCACTGCGTCGCCCGTGTCGATGACCAACGACGGCCGAAAGCGGCGCTCGTCGATGGCCGAGTTCGGGAGTGCCTCGCGTAGGGCAGCAAGCGCCGATGTGGACATGATCATGAGCGGGTAGCAATCGAAATAGTTGCCCGGTGGGTACTCGAACTCGAGCATCTCTGGCGGGAAGATCGATAGATCGGGCAGCGGCTCGTCGTCGACACGCCCAAAGATCGAACGGAGTTCGACCATCATGTCGTCGCTGTCAGGGCGACCGCGGCGATAGTGGTCGAGGTTTGAAACTGGTTCCTTCGCGCACAGCGAAACTTGATGATCAAGCGCTGCACTGATGCGGGCGTTGACATCGGCGTCGCTATCGCGCACCGTTGAACCATCGGGCAGCCGAATGGTCACGCCATTGCTGTCACCGTCGAACGATGCTTCGAGACGGCTCAGCGACTTGAGCCGGCGGGCACTAGCTATGGCACCACGTTCGTCGTCTCGCAGCGCCCACATTCGATCGCCCACGACGCCGTTGTCTGCAAGTGTGCCGTGCGTAACGGTTGAACCCCGCATCGACTTCACCGGGTACTGCCAAATCTGGTCGAGTTGCATAATGGCCCTCACTGATTAGGAGACGAATGAATTCAGCGTGTCGATCATCGTCGGATGCCGAGCCGGGGTGGTCACGCGTTGCTACGAAGCGAGGCGGCCTTCACCTCGAGCGCTTCGAGCAGCTCGTTAAAGCTGGCCTGAAACGACGCTACACCTTCGGTCTCGAGCTGCTCGGCGATACCGGCGAGGTCGATACCGACTGCCGCAAGATCGCGCCAATCGTTCTCGGCTTGATTGACGTCGGCATCGACGCGCCGAACGAGGTTGCCATGATCGGAAAACGCTTCGAGCGTGGCGTCAGGCAATGTGTTCACCGTGTGCGGGCCAATGAGCTCATCGACATACAACGTGTCGGGATACGCGGGGTTCTTGGTGCTCGTGCTTGCCCACAGGGGACGTTGCACGCGTGCACCACGGTCGGCCAAGGCCTGCCAACGTGGTCCACTGAACGCCTGCTGAAACATCTGATAGGCGAGCTTGCCCTGTGCAACAGCGGCCTTACCGCGTAGCGCCAACGCTTCCGATGATGCCATCGCGTCGAGGCGCTTATCGATCTCAGAGTCGACCCGGCTGATGAAGAAGCTGGCGACGCTGGCTACCGATGAGAGGTCGCCCGCCGATGCAGCGGCAAGACGCTCGAGACCGCTGATGTAGGCCTCAACCACTGCTGCATAGCGCTCGAGGCTGAAGATGAGCGTGACGTTGATGCTGCGACCTTCGGCGATCATCTGCTCGATAGCAGGCAAGCCCGCTTGTGTGGCAGGCACCTTGACCATCAGGTTGTGGCGATTCACGCGCTCGCTGAGCTCACGTGCAGCGATCTCGGTGCCGGCGCTGTCATGGGCCAGACCAGGATCGACCTCAACACTCACATATCCGTCGAGCCCCGACGTTGCCGCATAGACCGGCTCAAAGATGTCGAGCGCGCTGTTGATGTCCTGCAACACCATCGCCCAGTAATCGTCGATGATCGGATGCGGAGCACCGGCTGCAAGCGCCGAGAATTGCTCGTCGTAATCGGGGGAGCCCTGAATGGCCTTTTGGAAGATGGTGGGGTTCGAGGTAAGGCCGCGAACGCCACGATCCACAAGAGCCTGCAGTTGACCTGAGGTGATGTAGCTGCGCTTGAGGTTGTCGAGCCATGGGCTCTGACCAAAATCGTCAGCGAGATGCACGAGACGGTCCACGAGTGCCTCCTAGGCCTTGGCCGCGAGGGCCGTCGCCCGAGCGACGATGTTGTCGATGTTGATGCCGAGCTTGTCGAGCACGAGCGCACCGGGGGCACTGGCGCCGAAGCGATCGATGCCGATGCTGTCGTGGGCATAGCGAGCCCAACCAAACGTGGTTCCAGCCTCAACGGAAAGTACGGGGACTCCCTGAGGGAACACGCTGGAGCGGTAGTCGGCCGACTGGCGCTCGAAGCGATCCCAAGAAGGCATGGACACAACGTTGGCGCCGATACCCTGCGAAGCCAGCTGCTCGGCAGCAGCGACGCACAGGTGCACTTCGCTACCGGTGGCAACGAGCACGACCTGAGGGTTGGGCGCCGTGCTCAGGGTTGCTGCCCCGGTCACCGCTGCTGAGCCATCGGTACACACCGGCAGGTTCTGGCGGCTGAGCACCAACACGGTTGGGCCGTCGTGCTCAACGGCGATGCGCCATGCCTGAGCGGTCTCGTTGGCGTCGGCAGGACGAAGAACCTGCAGGTCAGGAATAATGCGCAGCGAAGCGAGCTGCTCGACCGGCTGATGGGTTGGTCCGTCTTCGCCCACGCCAACTGAGTCGTGTGTGAGCACAAAGACAACCTTGGCCTTCGAGAGCGCAGCCAGGCGAACCGATGGGCGCAGGTAATCGGCAAAGACCAAGAACGTGCCGCCCACGGGCAGTACACCGCCGTGCAGCGACATACCGATCATGACCGCAGCCATTGCGTGCTCGCGGATGCCGTAATACACCTGCCGTCCGCCGGGTGTAGCGGCCGACTGCGCCAGTTGACCCGCAAGCTTGGTGCCGGTGTTTCCGGTGAGGTCGGCTGACCCAGCCACGAGGCCTGGCAACTGTGCAAGCGTTGCGTCGAACACCTTTTGGATTGCGACGCGAGTAGCGATGCTGTCGCCTAGCGCAAACGTCGGGAGCGACTCAGTCCAACCCGCGAGGCCAGTGGCAGCCCAACACGCATCCCACTCGGCACGGTTGAGCGCTGACGTATCGAAGCGCTGCTGCCATTGAGCGCTGGCGGCTTGGCCGCGCTGGGCAGCGGCCGCACGATACGCGTCGACGAGATCGGTAGGTGCCCAGAACGGCTCTTGTGGAATGCCCATCGCGTCTTTGGTGCGATTGGTGAGCTCGAGCGTGAAGGGGTTGCCGTGCGCTTCGTGCGTGTCGGTGAGATCGGGCGAGGGGAAGCCGATGTGTGAACGCAGGATGATCAAGCTCGGCTGATCCCTGACAGCCATTGCCCGGCGCAGCGCTGCTTCGAGTGCATCGCAGTCGTCGGCAATCTCGCCAACGTTTTCGACATGCCAGCCGTAGCTGCTGAAGCGCATTGCGACATCGTCGCTGTAGGCAAGGTTGGTGTTGCCGTCGATGGTGATGCGGTTGTCGTCGTGCACGCAGATGAGGCCGCCGAGCTTGAGATGACCAGCCATCGATGCTGCTTCGTGGCTGAGACCTTCCATGAAGCAACCATCGCCAGCGACAACGAACGTGTGGTGATCTTGCACGTCGGAACCAAAACGATCGGCCAGCGAGCGCTCGGCGATCGCCATGCCCACGGCGTTTGCGAAACCTTGTCCGAGCGGACCGGTTGTGACTTCGACACCAGCAGTGTGGCCCACCTCAGGGTGGCCAGGGGTGGCCGACTGCCACTGACGGAACTGCTTGATGTCGTCGAGTTCAAGCCCGTAGCCGTTGAGGAACAGCATTGAGTACTGCAAAATGCTGGCGTGGCCGTTGCTGAGAATGAATCGATCGCGATCGGGCCACGACGGATTCGTGGGGTCGTGGCTCATGATGCGGCTGTACAGCACGTGAGCCAGGGGAGCTAAGGCCATCGCCGTGCCTTGATGCCCGCTCTTGGCGTAGAGGGGAGCGTCCATGGCAAAGCCACGAATGAGGCTGATAGCGGCAGAGTCTTGTTCGGGCGTCAACGTTGATGGCACTCGGCCGACACTAATCGCTGAGGTATCGCGAGACCTCGGTTCAAATGCTGCGTGAAGCCAATTATTGGCTGAAAATCAGACTGGCGGCAGCAACGTGAGCGGCACCAGATGCCATGGACCCTGATCGACGCGACAGTGAGCGAAGATCTGGCAATAGCTATCGAACTCCAACTCGCCGCGTACAAGGCGGTACGTGAACTTGCCGGGCTCAACCGTGAATGGACTCACGTTGCGCGCCACTTGCTCGTCGTCTTCGCTGCGGCCCTTGCGAAAGATGACCTCGAATACGCCGCTGCCTGGCTCGTCGGGCGCGCACGAAATGAGCGCTACCAGATGAGGAGAAACGGTGACGGGCACGGGTGACGGAGCCGCCATCGAGAACATTGCGCCAGTGAGGTCGATGCGTGTCGACGGCCCAGGGGCCTGACGCATCTCGAAGTTCTCGACAAAGAGTGCTGAGACGATCTGCATGCGGCGAGGGTATCGGCTCGCTACCGAGCGCGGACGCCGTTCAGCCACACAGCACCCACGCGAACCTCGTCATCGAGTTCGACAAGGTCGCCACGCTGACCAACGGCGATAACGCCCCGGTCGGCGCAACCAATAAGGCGCGCCGGGTTGCTCGAGGCTGCTCGCACTGCCTGCTCGAGTGACACCGAACAATGGTTCAACACATTGCGGATCGCTGCATCCATTGTGAGCGCGCTTCCGGCAAGCGTTCCATCGGCCAACCGGGGTGCGCCGTCGCTCATCGAGAGCCCAACTGCGCCGGCGGTTCCAGCGCGCCACGCAACGGCGTCGGTCACCAGCACAACGCCATCGGCTTGTTTCGCCCGAAACGCGAGCTCGATCGCCAAGGGATGAAGATGGATCAAGTCGGCGATCAGGCCCACCGTGAGGCGATCATTCACGAGTGCGTACGCCGCGAGACCGGGGTCGCGATGATGTACCCCCGACATTCCGTTGAACAGGTGA
The DNA here is from genome assembly GCA_026393695.1 of Actinomycetota bacterium. GTDB lineage: Bacteria > Actinomycetota > Acidimicrobiia > Acidimicrobiales > Ilumatobacteraceae > WLMZ01. The sequence goes on along the minus strand of JAPKZR010000264.1, from coordinate 12,026 downwards.
GTGGCCATCGCCGCACCTGCTTCGACCGCTGTGTCACATTGAGCGATCGACGGCGTGGTGTGCCCCAGCGACACAAGAATGTTGCGCTCGACCAACAGCTCAATCGCTTCAGCGGCGAGTTCGAGCTCGGGTGCCAGCGTGACTAGGCGCACGATGCTCGGCAACGCTGCGAGCCACGCAAGGTCAATTGGCGCAAGCATGTCTCGACGGTGTGCGCCGGGAGCGCCGCCCAGAAACGGACCTTCGAGATGTGCGCCGATAATGGCTGGCCCGCCGAGCGCCTGAGCATGCGCTTGCGCCTCAGCAATGCGGCGTAACGGCTGCTCGTATCTCGACAGCGGCGCTGTGACCAAGGTGGGGCACCACGAGGTAACCCCCTGCTCAATCAGCAGCTTGCCGATACGGATCCAATCGCTTCCGTCGGCGCGCGACACATCAATATCGTCGACCCCGTTGACCTGCAGGTCGACAAAGCCTGGGACCAACGAACGGTGCTGAACCGGCCCGCTCGTAGGGGCGATATCCACGATGACACCGGCGTCGTCGACCGTGACCGAACTCGGTTGGGTCCACCCAGCAGGGGTGAGCACGGAGTTGGCAGTGATAACGGGCACGTCATGTACAGTACGCGCAATGGCCGACGCGACCGAGCAACTTTCGACGCGGGACCAGATCGTTATCGAGGCGCTGCATTGCTTTGCCGAGGCCGGTTACGACGGCACCTCGCTGAACGACATCGCTGCGGCCGTCGGTATTCGCCGTCCCAGTTTGTTGCATCACTTCGCTTCGAAAGAGATTCTTTATGGCGAGGTTTTCGAACAGTTGCTCTCCGATTGGTTCGATCGCCTCACCGACGCGATCGGCAGCACCGAGAGCGGCTGGACCAAGGTCGAGTCTGTGCTCATCGCGGGCTTTCAATTCTTCAGTGAGAACCCCGACTACGTGCGTCTCATGCGACGTGAAGCGCTCGACAACGGTGCGCACCTTGGTATCGACCTGTCGGGCGTTCTGCGTCCAGCATTCGATAGTGCGGCGGCATATTTCCAACGCGAAATGGACAACGGCAACTTCCGCCAGCACGACCCAGAGCAACTCTTGCTTACGGGCTACGGCGCATTGCTGAGCTACTTCTCTGATGCACCGTTTCTCGGTGGGCTGCTCGACGATGAGCCGCTGGCGAGCCCCATGCTCGAGCAACGTCTGCAGCATGTGCTCGGCTTCTTTCGTAGCGCCTTAGTTCCGTAGAGCCGCCCAGCCCAGGTTCTCGCTAGGTGGAGCGCAGCGGTAGTTGGCTACCGTTTGGCATGGCAACTCTTCAGGTGGGCGAAGCAACAGTCGGATACGCAGTCGAAGGCGAAGGTATTCCGGTGCTGTTGTTTCACGGCACCACGATGGCGCGCACCTCATGGGACATGGTTCGCGCAGCGATGCCGCCGAACACCTACCAGTTCATCCTGTTCGAATTCCCGGGCAGCGGCGAGTCGTCGATGCCGACAAGCGCACTTACCATCGAAGGCATCGTCGACCAAGCGCTCGCGTTGATGACCGAACTCGGGCACCAGACCTTTCATGTTGGCGGATATTCGCTCGGAGCCGTGGTTGCACTCGCTACCGCAGCGATCGCGCCGCAGCGAGTTCTGTCCACCACATCGCTGAGCGGATGGGCTGTGTCCGATGCGCGCATGCGCGTCACGTTCGAGTTGTGGAACCGGCTCATCGTTGCCGACCCTGAGTTGTTCATGCGCTACGCAATGGCCGATGGCTTCACCGTTGGTGCGCTCACCATGCTTGAGCCAATGCTCGAAGCGATGATCCCTATGGGTGCCGGCACACTCGCTGCGGGGTCCGGCGCCCAGCTCGAACTCGACAAGGTGCTCGACATCACCGAGTTGCTGCCTGCAATCGCGTGTCCAACGCTGATCATCGGAGGCACCGAAGACCGCTGGGTCGATATCTCCCATAGCCGTTCGCTTGCCGATGAGATTCACTCGGCTCAACTCGTTGAGCTGCCTGCGGGCCATCTCGCCATTCAAGAGCTCGCCAGCGACGTAGCAACGCTTCTTCACGCTCACATCGCGGGCGTATGAGCCGCGCCGAACAATTCGACCCGCTGCCCGACGACGTCGCAGCGCGGTGGCTGAAATTCGGAAGCTGGGATCGCATCTTTTACCCATCATTCCTCGGGATGACGGTCCAAGAAGTACGGGCCGATTACTGCCGGATGCTCATGCAGTACAAACCCGAACTTGATCAGCCGCAAGGACTCGTGCACGGGGGCGCCATCGCCTCACTGCTCGATGCCGTGGTCGTTCCGGCTGTCGGCGCTGCGTATGCCCGAGAGGTGCGCTTTTCTACAGTCGATATGCATGTGCAGTACATGAGTGCAGCCAAGCAGGAAGACCTCATCGCCGAAGGGTGGGTCACCAAGCGCGGGCGCAGCGTGGTGTTCTGCGAATCGGAAGCCATTGGCGCTAGTTCCGGCAAGGTGGTGGCGCGAAGCGTGCTCACCTACAACGTGAGCGCGTAGCCGTCGCAATCAGTTGGCGTGCAGACAAACGTTTGCGCGAAGTCGCGTCTGGCAGCCCCGAATCGCTACGGTACGCATGTGTCAAACAGCGGTCATACCCTTTCTGAATCTGCTTCCAAGGCGCTCCTGCGCGAGTACGGAGTTCCAATCGCCGACGAGCGCGAGGTAGCAACAGCGTCGGCTGCCGCCAGCGCTGCTACCGAACTCGGCTACCCAGTGGTCGTGAAGTTGTGCGGCGACGCGATTGCTCACAAGACCGAGCGCGGCTTGGTGAAGCTGCGCTTGGCCGATGCCGCAGCCGTCGAGGCCGCCGCAGCCGAACTGCTCTCGAAGGCCACATCCGAAGACGGGCCCGTCTCGCTTCTTGTCGCCCCGATGATCTCGGGCAACCGCGAACTCATTGCGGGCGTATTGCGCGATGCCCAGTTCGGCGCCACAGTGATGCTCGGAGTCGGGGGCGTCCTCGCCGAGGCCATCGCCGATGTTGTGTTTCGGCCCGCACCGCTGAGCCGACTTGAGGCCGGCGAGATGATCGACAGCCTTGCGACCCAAAAGCTGCTCGGCGCGTTCCGCGGCGAAAGCGCTGTGAACCGCAGCGAACTGATCGACGTCATCGTGGGCCTCGGTGCCGTAGTCGACGCCCGCCCCGATGTGCGCAGCATCGATGTGAACCCACTCATCGTGCGCGCCGATGGCAGCCCTATCGCTGTAGACGCGCTCGTCGAAGTTGGCGAACCAGAGAACGAAGAACACGTAGCGCATACACCTCCTACGGCCGAGCAATTCAATGCTCTGTTTAACCCGCGTGGCGTGCTGGTCACCGGAGCCTCAACTCACCCTGGAAAATTTGGGTTCGTGTCGCTGCACAACATTCTTGCGAGTGGTTACGCGGGCGGCGTGTACGGCACCAACCTCCATGGTGAAGAAGTGCTAGGCATTCGCACTGTTGCCGATATCGCCCAGTTACCCGACGGCGAGATCGACTTGGTTTTCGTCTGCACGCCAGCGTCTGCAAACCCAGCACTGCTGCGTGCATGCGCAGCCAAGGGTGTGAAGGCTGCGTTTCTCACAAGCGCCGGCTACGGCGAAGCGGGCGAAGAAGGACGCAAGGCCGAAGCCGACCTCATTGCGCTCGCTCACGAACTCGGCATCTTGTTGGCCGGACCAAACGGCCAAGGTGTTGTCAGTACGCCAGTGCAGTTGTGCGCGCAGATCGTGGCGCCATATCCGCCGGCTGGTCACATCGGCGTTGCAAGCCAAAGCGGCAACTTCGTGTCGAGCTTCCTGAACTATTCGCGAGCATCGGGCGTTGGTATCAGTCGCGCTGTCTCAGCAGGCAACGCTGCGGCAGTCAACGTTGCTGATTATCTCGAGTTCTACGCAAACGACCCCGAGACCAAAGTGGGCCTCGCCTATGTCGAAGGCATCACCGATGGCCGAAGCTTGCTCCAGCGCTTCGCTGGTGTGGCCGCGAAGAAGCCACTCGTCATCGTGAAGGGCGGCGCCACTGCTGCTGGTGCTGCTGCTGCAGCAAGCCACACTGGTGCGCTCGCTGCCGACGACAAAGTGTTCGACGGCGCTTGCAAGGCAGCTGGCGTCACTCGTGCCACCACTGTTGAAGAGGCGTTCGAGGCAGCCGCCACCTTCGCGACGCAGCCGCTTCCCAAAGGTCCAAATGTGATCGTGCTCACCACTGCGGGCGGATGGGGCGTTGTCACCAGCGATGCGCTGTATCGCGACGGTCTGCTGCAGCTCATGCCATTACCGGCCAACCTTGAGGCACAGATCGATACCAAGTTGCCGCCTCGCTGGAGCCGCAACAACCCGGTTGACTGCGCGGGCGGCGAAGTTCGTGACACGATTCCCGAAGTGATGGAGATGATCGCAGCGCACCCCGACGTTCATGCCATTGTGTACCTCGGCCTCGGCATCCAGAGCAATCAGGCGCGTCTCATGGCCGAAGGACATTTTTATCCAGGCGACGGACTCGAGCGCATCGTGTCGTATCACCGTCGCCAAGACGAGCGCTTCGCGCAGGCCGCCGACGAACTGTCACGCCGTTACGACAAGCCAATTCTTACCGCCACCGAGTTGGCCGTAGCCGATCCTGACAACGCTGGCCCCATGGCCGTGCGCGCAAGCGGCCGCCTCTGCTACGCGTCGGGCAACCGCGCCGTCACTGCGCTCGGGCACCTCTACCGCTACGCAGAGTTCCGGCGCACGCGAGGCTTCGATTGATCCGACCAAAGGCTCCCACGCGACGGATCAACCCCATCGCTGTGCTCATTGTTTGCGCCATCGTGCCCGCAGTTCTTTTCGGTGCCATCTGGCGGTGGGCCGATTCACACCGCATCGCGTTACCACCAGAGGTCGTTGTCGTCGAGGCGCCATTGCCCACTCCATCTGCGACACCGGTGCTGTCCTTGCGTCGAGCCCCGCAGACATTGGCGAATGCGGCGAGCCGCGATGTGTTTGCGGCCGCATTGACTCCGGTGAGCACGATGGCCATCGGCAACTCGTGCCTGTATGTCTCGGTCGGAGGCCGAACGATTCTTGACTTCGGCGGCGGTCTCGCTGTCACCCCGGCGAGCAATCTCAAGGTTCTCTTGGCGTCAGTGGCTCTTGAAGTGCTCGGCCCCGACTATGCGTTCGTGACCACGCTCAAAGGCGCTGCCAGCGCTGGCGTCATTGCCGGCGACCTGTACATCGTTGGCGGGGGAGACCCATTGCTGTCCACCGCCAACTACCCACCGACGCAGAAGTATCCGCCCACCAGCATCACGTCGCTCGAAACACTCGTCGCCGATCTGGTGGCGGCGGGGATTACGCAGGTGCAAGGCAACGTTGTCGGCGACGACTCTCGATACGACAGCGAACGCTTCTCGGCGGCATGGGGGAGCGGTGTCGTAGGGGTTGAGGCGGGTCCACTTGGTGCCCTCATGGTGAACGACGCCAGCAGAGCGGCCACTGGAAACGCAGGCGGCCGCTACTCAGATCCGGCGTCGGGCGCAGCCACGGACCTGATCTCGCTATTGCGCGCATCCGGTATCACCGTTGGCGGCACGGCAACCACGGGCACAGCCCCAGCCGACCTCGCGGTTCTTGCCTCGATCACCTCGGCTCCGCTCACCGCGGTGCTGGCCGAGATGCTCACGAACAGCGACAACAACACTGCCGAGTTGCTGCTCAAAGAGCTCGGTGTTCATGCTGGAAATGCTGGCAGCCGCCAAGCAGGTGCCGACGTGATGATGCTCACCTTGGCTGCTCGAGGCCTCGACACCAGCCAGCTCTCGATCCACGATGGTTCCGGACTCGACTCGGCCGACAAGGTCACCTGCGCGCTGATGGTGCAGGTGCTTCAGAGCGACGGCCTCGACAGCCCTATCGGAGCGGGTCTCCCGATTGCTGGGCGAACCGGCACGCTTGCCGACGAATTCACTGGCACCGACGCTGTGGGCCGCATGCACGCCAAGACCGGTTCGTTGCGTAACACCAAGGCCTTGTCAGGTTTTGTCGAAACCAAGTTTGGCAACATCACCTTCTCGCTGCTGTTGAACTTCGCCAACGCCCGCGATCCGAAGAACTTCAGGCCGATCTGGTCGGCGTTGCAGGCTGCGCTCAATACCTACCCGTCGGGACCTGACCCGGCCACACTGCAGCCTCGCTAGGCCGGTTTCGCGTCGGTCTATTCAGTCATAGAGTGCAGCCCATAGCTACGTTGCCGATGTTCCCTCTGGGCTCAGTGCTGTTCCCTGGCGCTGTATTGCCGCTACACGTCTTCGAACCGCGCTATCGCGAAATGGTTCGCGACTGCCTCGCCACCGAAGAACACGAGTTTGGCGTGGCACTCATCACCCGAGGCTCCGAGGTGGGCGGCGGCGACCTGCGCAGCATGGTGGCCACGGTGGCGCGCCTGATTCAAGTGGCCGAGATCGACGATGGCAGGTTTGCCTTAGTCACTATCGGCACGCGGCGCATTCGTGTTGATCAGTGGCTCGAAGACAGTCCGTACCCGCGCGCCGAGATCAGCGACTGGTCCGACGAGCACTCTGACGCGGGCCAGTCGCCAGAGGACCTCGCCGCAATGTTCCAACGAGTGCGCCGCCTCAATGCGCTTGCCAGCGAAATGGGCGACCGCCATGGTGATCCGATGGCCGAGATCAGTAACGACGTTGTGTTGGGCAGCTATCAACTGTGTTCGTTAGCACCGCTCGGCCCATCTGATCAGCAGCATCTGCTCGCTGCGCCAGGCCCATCAGAGCGATTGGTTCGTCTCGGCCGGGCACTCGACGATGTTGAGGCGCTCCTTCAATTCCGTCTTCAGAACGAAACCGGGCTCGAAATGCCCCCTGATCCCGACCGCCCGTAGGAACTGACCTGCCCAACGTGCTACAAATAGTGCCGTGGCAAAAAAGGGATACACGCCTGCTTCGGCATCGAAGCCTGCCGATTCGGGCGACATCGCCGATGTCATCGAACTCGTTAAGGCCTATGCGAAGCAAGAAACGCTCGGACCGCTCAAGGGCATCGGTCGCAAGATCGGCTTTGGCCTTGCCGGCGCTACGTCGCTGGCCCTGTCGTTGTTCTTCATCTCGTTGGGCCTGTTGCGCCTCTTGCAGACCAAGGTTCACTCAATTGCCCACGGCGCATGGTCGTTCGTGCCGTACCTGATTGTCTTCGTGGTCTGCGTGGCCATCACCGGGTTCGCCTTGTCGCGAATCACCAAGATCGAAAAGGAATACAACTGATGGCACAGGCACAACACCGAGTCACCCGCGACGATCTCGAAGCCAAGTTCCGTGCCGTACAAGGCGATGTGCAGAACAAGGTCGAAGACCGCAAGCAAACACTGCTCGCTGGCGTCGTTGCCGGCGGCGTCATCTTGCTCGTTGCGTTCTTCTTGATGGGTCGCCGTAGCGGCAAGAGCAAGAACACGTTTGTCGAAATTCGCAGGGTCTGAGCCGTGGCTCCTCGCTTTGGGCTTTCGCCATCGGCCTACATTCGTCGTCAGGGCTTGCGTAAAGGCCTGATGGGCGGCAACCGCAGCTGGCTCATTGTGGGCGGCACGGTGTGGGGTGTGCGAGTCCTGCGTCAAGCAATGGGCCGCACCGAGCGAGTCGTGGCCACCGAGATCCTCAAGCCCGGACAAGTGCTGCGTCTCGAGGCGCTGCACCAGCTGTCTCGCTCAGAGCGCAAGTCGCAGCGAGCAGCAAAATCTCGCCGCTGACAGGCATTCGCGCACCGTTACGCCGTGCGCGCCACCACAATGGTTGCTTGTTTGCGAACTGTCCGAAGGAACCACCTATGTCAGCGAGTCAGTCATGAAAGTTCTTCTCCGTAACCCGCGGCGCGAACTCGACATTCCTGGGCCCCGACGCGTGCATGCCCTGCTGAACGACCTCGATCTCAACCGCGAGTCGCATCTGGTCATTCGCAACGGCACGTTGGTGCCCAGCGACGAAGAACTCGGCGCCGACGATGTCGTCGAGATCCGACCAGTCATCAGTGGCGGTTCGCTGTGAAGTGTCGCGTCTGTCGCGAACCAGCGATTATCGACGTACCCCGCCACAACGCCAACTTCTGTGCACCGCACTTTCTCGATATGTGCCGCAAGCAAGTGCTCAAAGCCATCGATGACTTCGACATGCTCACCAAAGATGACCGCATCTTGGTCGCGGTGTCTGGAGGCAAAGACAGCTTGGCCATCTGGGACATGCTCATCGACCTTGGCTACGAAGCCGACGGTCTCTACATCGGGCTCGGTATTGGCAGCTACAGCGATGTGTCTGGCGACTACGCCCGGGCCTTTGCCGCCGAGCGCGGCCTGAAGCTTGTCGAGATCTCGCTGCGCGACGATTACGGCTACGACATCCCTACGGCAACGCGCGCAACTCGGCGTGTTCCTTGCTCGGCGTGCGGCATGAGCAAGCGCCATCTGTTCGACAAAGCGGCACTCGATGGCAACTACACAGCGCTCGTCACCGGACACAATCTCGACGACGAGGCCGCAGTGCTCTACGGCAACACGTTGCGCTGGGAGCTGCCGTATCTGGCCCGCCAACTGCCAACGCTGCCGGCGCGCAACGGATTCCCCAAGAAGGTCAAGCCGTTGGTCCGCTTGTCCGAGCGCGAGACCGCCGCTTGGTGCGTCGTTCGCGGCATCGATTATCTGGTCGATGAGTGCCCGATGGCCGCCGGCAACCGTCACCTCAACTACAAAGATGCACTCAACAAGATTGAGTCTCAGTCGCCCGGCACCAAGACCGCTTTCTATCTCAACTTCGTCGACAAGGTGGCGCCGCTGCTCAGCGCGTTTGCCCTGAGCGACGATCTCGTACTGGCGCCGTGCAATTCGTGCGGCGCCCCGACCACTGGCGAAGTCTGCGCGTTCTGCCACCTGGTCAAGACCGCAAGCGCACACGAGCCGGTGCCGGTAGAACTGATCACCGGAAGAGGGGCTCGACGACGATGAACAGATCGTTTCAATATGGAGATCGCGTGCTGTTGCTCGATAGCAAGCAACGCCGCTACCTGATCACGCTCAAAGAGGGCGGCGAGTTCCACAGCCACAACGGCTTTGTGGCTCACTCACTCATCGTCGATCAGCTTGAGGGCCTCTACGTGAAGAGCACCAAGGCATCGCCCTACACGGCGCTGCGGCCAACGCTCGAAGACTTTGTTGTCGAGATGCCGCGCGGCGCTCAGGTGATCTACCCCAAAGATCTCGCACCGATCTGCATGTTGGCCGACATCGGCCCCGGCGTGCGCGTGTTTGAAAGCGGTGTCGGCAGCGGGGCGTTGTCGATGACCATGTTGCGCTATGGCGCCGAGATCACTGGCTACGAACTGCGCGAAGACTTCGCCAACCGCGCCACCACAAACGTGCGCTCGTTCCTCGGCGAAGATGCCCTCTCGCGATATCACGTGCAGATCCGCGACGCCTACGACGGCATCGACGAAAGCGACTTCGATCGCGTGGTGCTCGACCTACCCGAGCCATGGAACGTTGTTCCACACGCCGAAACCGCACTCCGACGCGGCGGCATCTTGGTTGCGTACACACCGTCAATCACCCAAGCGGCCCAGGTTCGCGAGGCGTTTGCTCGCAGTCGCGCATGGAACGGAGCACGCACCCTTGAGGTGCTGCATCGCGGCTGGCACATTGAGGGCCAAGCAGTTCGTCCCGACCACCGCATGGTTGCCCACACGGGCTTTCTCACCACCGCACGGTTCTTGGGCGCACGCGAGACAGCTCCCGAGACGGCGTTCGACAGCGTGTCTGAGACCATCGTGGTCGACGATGCCGACATCGAACTCAGTGCCGACCTCGATGGCGACGGCGACGGCGAGACGTCGCACAACACCTCCGACTGAGCCATTCGAAAACTGAAGACGAATACGACGAAGGGGCGCAATGCGCCCCTTCGTCGTACACACAAGTTGTAACCGCTGCGCTCAGCGCAGCAACGCGTTGACTACGGCTCGATGAAGATGCACTCGCCGGGGCATTCCTCGGCGGATTCGATCACTGCATCGAGCTGGCTGTCGGCGAAATTGGCCATACCGTCGGCACCCTGTGGGTTGCCCTTGGCGGTGGCATAAATGGTTGCGCCCTCACGTACATACGCCAAGCCATCATCAAGCAGCGTAAAAACGTCGGCGGCGATCTCTTCGCAGAGTCCGTCGCCGGTGCACAGATCCTGATCGATCCAGACCTTCATGGTGTATGTATCTCCTTGGGAGGCGTAAAACAAGGGGGTAAAAGTAGAGCCACTGTACACCGAGGCGCTCAGAAAATGGCGCTTCCAGAGCCTGAACCAGTCGCCTCGATCGGTGTATCTTCGTTGAACAGGTATGAGGAGGTGCACAGATGACCGCAAACGACAGCGAGGCTGCTGACATTCTTCGCGCGCAGGTGATTGTGCTCGAAGAAGAGATCGGCCATCTCCGTCAGAAACTTGTCGACGCGCCCAAGCGAATGCGCGCCCTCGACGAGCGCCTGCTTGAGGCAAAGGGTCAGTTGGCTCACCTCACCTCACAGAACGAGAAGCTCAGCTACACGCTCCGCGAGGCACGAGAGCACATCTCATCGCTTCGCGACGAGGTCGCCAAGCTCACCCAGCCGCCCTCGGCCTACGGCGTGGTCGTGGGCAAGAACGACGACGGCACCGTCGACATTGCCTCCAGCGGCCGAAAGATGCGGGTGAGCCTGCATCCCGATATTGACCACGAGTCCTTGCAGCGTGGCGCCGAAGTTGTGCTCAACGAGAGCTTCAACGTGGTTCTGGCTCGCCAGCCAGACATCAGCGGCGAAGTGGTGACCGTGAAAGAGATTCTCGACGACGGCATCCGCGCACTTGTGGTGGGTCGTGCCGACGAAGAACGCATCTGCGAACTCGCCGACGCCATTCGAGGCATGCACTTACGGCCTGGCGATTCTCTGCGCATGGACCCACGAACCAACATGCTGCTCGAGAAGTTGGCTCGCCCCGAGGTCGAAGACTTATTGCTCGAGGAAGTACCCGATATCTCGTATGCCGACATTGGCGGACTCGATGCGCAGATCGAGCAGATCGCCGACGCTGTCGAGCTTCCGTACCTGTATCAAGAACTCTTTGCCGAACATCGTCTGCCAGCGCCCAAGGGCATCTTGCTCTATGGCCCTCCAGGATGCGGCAAGACCCTCATTGCCAAGGCCGTGGCCAACAGCTTGGCGAAGAAGGTTGCAGCGGCCACTGGGGGAGACAAGGGCCGCAGTTACTTCATCAACATCAAGGGGCCCGAACTGCTCAACAAGTACGTCGGCGAAACCGAACGGCAGATTCGTCTCGTGTTTCAACGGGCCCGCGAAAAGAGCGAAGAAGGCTGGCCCGTCATCGTATTTTTCGACGAGATGGACAGCATGTTCCGAACTCGCGGCACCGGTATCAGTTCCGACATGGAGAGCACCATCGTGCCGCAGTTGCTCGCAGAGATCGACGGCGTCGAGGGCTTGCGCAACGTCATCGTCATCGGCGCCACAAACCGCGAAGATCTCATCGATCCGGCCATTCTGCGCCCCGGCCGTCTCGACGTGAAGATCAAGATCGAGCGACCCAACGAGGCCGCCGCCAAGCAGATCTTTGCGCAGTACCTCACCACCGAAATTCCTATTGCGCCCAACGAGTCCGTGCCCGACATGATCGAGCGCACGGTCGACGAGATGTATCGCGACGATGAAGCCAACCGTTTCCTCGAGGTCACCTACCAAAACGGCGACAAAGAAGTGCTGTATTACAAGGACTTTGCGTCGGGCGCGATGATCGAGAACATTGTTCGCCGCGCCAAGAAATTGGCCATCAAGCGGCTGATTGCTGGCGGCATCAAGGGAGTCAGCACGCAAGACATGCTCGACTCGATCAAGCAGGAATACAAAGAGCACGAAGATCTGCCCAACACCACGAACCCCGACGACTGGGCCAAGATCAGCGGCAAGAAGGGCGAGCGCATCGTGTTCATC
>JAPKZR010000343.1 GCA_026393695.1 Actinomycetota bacterium | reverse complement strand
GGAAGCAAGATCGATGCGTTCCTCAAAACGGGCTTCGACTATTCCACCAGCGTTGACCCAACCACCGGCACGACACATGCCCAGTTCACCCTGTCATTACACAACACGGCGACCTCGGCGATCGACATGCCCGACTACATAGTCAGCAACCTTGCCGGTCTTCCACGAGGCTCAAGCGAGCTCTTCGTCTCGATCTATTCGGCGCTCGAACTCGACGGGGCAACGCTTGATAGTGAGCAAGTTGGATCCGAACCCGGCACCGAGCACGGATGGCACGTGTATTCGTTCCTTGTCGATATCGAGCCTGAAACCACGGCCACGCTTCACCTTGAATTCAGTGGGACGCTCGAGCCATCCACTCAGCGGGGTGTCACCGTGCTGTTGCCCCCCATGGCGAACCCGACCAACGCCTCAGTTGTTCTTGACGGACGCACAGTGGCGATCAAGCGTGCCGGGGTCACCTTGGTGCGCTGACCGCCGCCCAACGGCGAGAGCACCCGCCGCTTGGAGGCGAACCCCTAGTGTGTGCCGATGACTGCGCGCCGCATTCGCACTGCCAACGTGCCACAGCGCACGCTCGCCCGAACCTCGATTGCAGCGCTCCTCCACGGCCGACGCGGGCGACTCTTTGCTCTCGCGTCGTCGTCGCTCGTAGGCGGTCTTGCCGAGGCAGCATTTCTGATCATCATCACCCGCGCCGCGTTTGCCATCACATCAGACGATCAACAGATTGAGCTGATTGCGGGTCATTCGATTTCCGTGTCTGGCGCCGTTTGGCTGGCCCTTGCGCTCGTGGTCGCCCGCGTCGCGCTCGCGCTCTGGTCGTCATGGCAAGGTGCGCAACTCACCAACGGTGTGCTCGCTGGTATTCGCCGCGACTTGGCCCACACATTTCTCAGTAGCTCATGGGCGGTGCAGCAAGACCAGCGCCAAGGGCGACTGCAAGAGATGCTCACCACCTTCGCGAACAACGGCGCCCAACTGATCTCAAGCCTCACGCTGGGAACCATCGCCGCGTTCAACCTGATTGCCCTCATCGCACTCGCTGCCGCAGTCGACCCCGTCGGATCACTGGTATTAATCGCCGCAGTCGTGGTGCTGGCGTTGGCCCTGCGCCCCGTGCGTGGTGTGGTCGTGCGCTCAGCCGAGTCCACAGCGAGCGCCGGCATGGAGTTCGCCACGTCGCTCAGCGAGATATCGAACCTGGGTATGGAAGTGCACGTCTTCAATGTGCAGCACCAAACCGAAAGCCGAGTCACCGCACTCATCGACAAGAACGCGTCTACGGGCGTGCGGCTCGCATTCTTACGAGGCGTGGTGCCCAATCTGTATTCAGGTTTGGCGTATCTCGTGCTCGTCGGGGCAGTGGGAGTTGTCGCGGCATCCGACAGCGCGAACATCACTGCGCTCGGCGCGGTGATGTTGGTGATGTTGCGATCGCTGACCTACGGCCAAGCAATGCAAAGTTCCGTCTCAAGCATCGCCGCGAGCCTGCCATTCGTTGATGCGCTGCAATCCGAAGTTGCTCGGTACCGCAAGGCGGCCGTGCACGATCACGGTATTCCAGTGGGGCACGTTGGCACCTTGCGCCTCGAGGGTGTCTCGTTCGAGTACATCGCCGGGCAGCCGGTGCTCAGCGCACTCAATGCAGCGATTATGCCCAACGAAATTGTGGGCATCGTGGGCCCATCGGGAAGCGGTAAGTCAACGTTGGTGCAACTCATGTTGGGGCTCCGCAAGCCAACTGCTGGCGCCGTCACTGCCGACGGGCGAGACATTGATCTGTTCTCGAGATCCGAGTGGGCCCGCAAGGTCACCTTTGTGCCTCAGGCCTCGCATCTGATTGCCGGCACTATCTCCGACAACATCCGCTTCCTTCGCGAGAACGTGAGCGACGCCGACATCGAGCGCGCGGCTCGGCTTGCGCACGTGCACGAAGACATCGAGGGGTTCCCCGAAGGCTATGGTCGTGATGTTGGTGAGCAAGGCGGCCATCTGAGCGGCGGCCAGCAGCAACGTCTGTGTATCGCTCGCGCATTGGTCGAGCACCCCGATGTGTTGATTCTCGATGAGCCCACCAGTTCGCTCGACGTGAGATCCGAGGCGCTGATTCGCGAGACACTGTCTGAGTTGCGCACCCAGATGACCGTGATCGTGATCGCACACCGAATGTCGACCCTCGCGATCTGCGACCGCATCATGGTGATCCAAGCTGGACAACTCAAGGCGTTCGATACACCCGCGAATCTTGAGCAGAACAGCGAGTTCTACCGCGAAGCGCTCACCTTGTCGGGACTGCGCTGACCCATCCGACACCTGCCAGCAGCGCCCTCGCATCGGGTTCACTCAGCGGACCGGCAAACAAATATCCCTGAGCTACGTCGCAGCCAAGATCCCGCAGTGCCTCAAGCGATTCGACTGACTCCACGCCTTCGGCCACCACGTTCAGTCCTAAACGATGCCCAAGTTCGATCGCCGCCGCAACGATATTGACCGCCTTCAAACTCGAATGCGTCAACGAGGTGAACTCTCGATCGATCTTG
>JAPKZR010000093.1 GCA_026393695.1 Actinomycetota bacterium | reverse complement strand
GGCACCTGCGAGGCATACGCCGGAACCGCCGCCCACAACGACGCTGATGGCAGGTCGACTTTTGCGCACGAATCGTGCAGCACGCCAACAATGCCAGTTGGGCCTTCGTAACGCGAGCGCTGCAGTTCGAAGCGATCGATCATCAACTGTTCGTTGGCCGTGCCGATGAGCTGAACAGCACGCGAGTGCGGGACATCGGCAAGCAGCGCCCCGAGGGTCATCACCATGCTGGCTTTGAAGTGTTGGGCGACGCCGATGACTTGCTCGCTGAAGGTGCGCCAGCGCATTGCGGGCTCGGGTCCGAGCACCAAGATCACATCGGTGCCAGGGGTCGAGGCGTACCACATGCCAACGGTGGGCCACACAATGCTGCGGGTGAGGTTGGTCGACAAACGTACGTGCGGGCGGATGCTGGCGAAGTCGGTGAACTCCTCAGGATCGATCTCGGCCAACGGGACGGCTTGCCACTCTTCGATGAGTTGACGCACACCACCCGACGCGGCATCGCCAGCGTCGTTCCACCCCGTGAACGCGGCAACAACAACCGGGTTGCGAAGTGTGGGTTGGCTGAGCCAGCGAACGTGCTCCATTGGTTCCAGAGCCTATCTACCCAACCGGATGACGCGTTTCAAGGTTTCGTCAGAGTTGTGGAACGACGGAGTAGGCCTCGCCGCCGCCACCAGCGATGACGTCGTCGAGCCAGTTGCCTTCGTACACATCGTTGGGCCCCTGCATCAGGTCGTTTTCGGTGGCGTCGGCCGGTGTGGTGATGAGGGTCCAGGCTTGGCGCTTGTAGGTCCAGTTCTCGGGGAACAAGGCGTGGGCCTCGCGCCAATAGGGCACAGCGGCATCGTGACCAACGGTGCGCAACAGGTGTTGCCCCATCTCAAAGCAGGCCGCGGCCCGGGCGTGCGTATCGGGGCGGGGTTGGCTGCGTTGCACCACTTCGTCGGGCGAGAGAGCGAACTTGCTCGCAGCTCCGTTGTGCGCCCAATCGACGATCGCTGCGCGATATTCGTTGGCCACCTCGGGGAACTTTTTGATTTCGCGAAATGCTCGGTCGAGTCGCTCGGGTAGGCCATCGGGGATATCCATGTCGCGCATGGGGCTGCGCTCGATAGACGCCGCCTCGGCTGGACGAACGAGGTTGCCCTCTTCATCGATCCAGACGGCCATCGGAATGTTGACGAAACCGAAGAGGTCGCCGGTGGCGTGTGTGGTGTCGATCAGGCTTGGATGCGTTGGTGCGGCGGCATCGATAAACGGATGCGCATGCTCAGGATTGACATCCATGGCAACGGTGACCACGGTGACGCCGAGTGATTCGAGTTCGAGGTGAAGTGCCTGCCACCCGGGCAGGCTGGTGCGACAGCCTCAATAACTACTCCATGCGACCAGCAACACTTTTCGGCCGCGAAGTGAACTGAGTCGGAATGGGTGACCGTTGCGATCGATGAACTCAGGGTCGGCTGCAGCGGCGGTGCTGAGCGCTCGGCCGGTGGCTGTGGCTGGGCCGAGTGCCCACACGCCTGTGTTGTCATCGTGCACGAGTGGCATACCAAGGCGGTTGGCCATCACGTTGATATCGACAGTGCCGTTGTCGCGTAGCGCGCCTGGCGCTGGCACGCAGATCTCGCCGCGGCACATGCCTTCGGGCTTGGCGGTCCAACCGGTGCGGTCGGCAACGTGCGTCGTGGTTACGTTCTCGAGCGTCTGCAGGATCATCGTTCGACCTTAGGCCGATTCGGTGGCGCGAGGTGAAGACAGACGAGACGCTTGATCGGCCAGGTCATGAGGACCTGAGCTGAGATATCCGAAACCAGCGCGCACGGTGGCGCCCCAAGGCTCGACGATGCTGAACAGTTCT
>JAPKZR010000329.1 GCA_026393695.1 Actinomycetota bacterium | reverse complement strand
TCGTTGAGGCGTACTACCGGTACAGCAGTGTCACATCGGTGACCGCCACATTGCTGCGCCAGTTCGCACCGATCGCAATCGGCGCCCTGCTCTTCATTGAACTCGTGCAGATCCCACTCGCCTGGCGCCTCGCCCGTCGACTCCGTAACGGCCAGATGCACCGCGAGCGCCTCCTGTCGCACGCCATCGAGTCGTCGAACGCCGAACGCCGACGCATCGCTAGCGACCTCCACGACGGCGTCGTGCAAGAGCTCACTGGTGTGTCGCTCAGCTTGGCTGCAGCCGCACGAGGCGCCGCCGATGCTCATCCGCAGCTCGACGCAAGCTCGGCCAGCATCCGCAACAGCGTGATGGCCCTGCGCACCTTGCTCGTTGACATCTATCCGCCGAACCTGGCCGAAGAGGGAATCCAGTCAGCTCTCGACGACCTCCTGCGCCGTCTCGAAGCTCGTGGTGTCGATGCCCAACTCACGGTTCATGTCGATGCAGAACATCTGGCGACCGCGACTGCAGGCCTGATCTACCGCAGCGCTCAAGAGGCGCTGCGTAACGTGGCCAGCCACGCCGATGCCTCGCAAGTGACCGTCGATGTCGACCTACAGGGCGACACGGCGATCCTCAAGGTTGAAGACAACGGCCGTGGATTCTCTGATGAGGACCGAGCAGCCAAAGCCTCGAACGACCACTTTGGTCTACGAGCTTTGTCTGATCTCATCACGGACGCCGGCGGACGTATTATCATTCGCTCTCAAGTTGGGGTTGGTACACGAGTTCTCGTGGAGATCCCCAACGCTATTCATCGCCGTAACGAGGACCGCCAGTGATTCGCATAGTTGTTGTTGACGACCACATGATGGTCCGAGCCGGTCTCAGCCAGCTGCTGAGCACCGTCCCCGATATCGAACTCGTAGGTATTGCCACCGATGGCCTCGAAGGCCTCGAAGTGGTGCTGCGCGAGAAGCCCGACGTGGTGCTCATGGATCTTTCCATGCCAAACCTCGACGGTGTCGAAGCAACGGCCCGCATCGCGGCACGCCTGCCCGAGTGCAAGGTCCTGGTGCTCACGTCGTTCAGCGACCAGCGCCGTATCACCGAGGCGTTCGCCGCAGGCGCCAACGGTTATCTGCTCAAGCACACCGAGCCCGACCAGATCGTGGCAGCAATCCGCTCGATCCACATCGGCGAGTCGCCCCTTGACCCCAAAGCTGCCAGCGTGATGCTCAATGCGCGTCGCCTCCACACGGTTGCCGACGACCTGTCGTCACGCCAGCTCGAAGTTCTCGGGTTCGTACGCGAGGGCATGCCCAACCGCATCATCGCCGACAAGCTCGGCATCACTGAGCGCACCGTGAAGGCGCACCTCACGCGCATCTTCACCCACATCGGCGTCAGCGATCGCACCCAGGCCGCCGTGTGGGCCACCCGTAACCTCACCACCACTTCCTGAGCCTTCCCGCCGCCCTGCCGCGCCCGCCCGCGTCTGCCGCGCACCTACCTCCGCCGGGCCCTGCTCGCGTCCCCAAAAAGCGTGAGCGCACGCTTCACGTGCGCTCACGCGTGCCGGGCACCGGACATCTTCTTGACAAACGGCTCGTTGGCGCGCCTCAGTACCCCTCTGTGCACGAAGGTCGTACGACCTCTGTACAGCCAGTACACAGACGAATTGTTGCGAATCCGGGCTGGTCGACCACCCCGACGGCCCAGCGAGACCAACAAAACCCTTATGTAATAAGGGTTTGATGGCATCGACAGATGAGGAAAGGTCGTACGACTAAAGGGCATACAGGGGTACAGAACTAGGACCAATAGACATGGTTCGAATGACCCGTTGACCTTAAAGACCCCATCCCGGCACTCTTGTTCTGTCCACCGAAAGGTGCGCACAGACCTGATTCGAGGGAGACGAAGATGTCTGCAAGCAACACATACGATGCAAACCTGAAGGCCCGACGCACCGCCGTACTTGAGCGGTCGGGCCGTGCCGTGAGCCAGACGGAGGCGGCCAAGCAGCGCCGCTTCATGGCCCTGGCACTGGCAGTGACCATGTTTGCCACAGGCATCGTGGCCGGCGCCAGTAACTTTGGCGCCAGCGCCGCCCCGGTTGGGCAGGGCTTCACCGTCACCGCATCCGATCTGGCGTATATCTTGCGCCAGATCAAGGTGGCCGAGAATCACGCCGTCAGCGCCACCGTGGCCGACCCGTGCGCCGGACTTGTCGGCACCGGGCCCGACCAGATCCCTAGCCCACTCATCGGCATGGGTCTGCGCACTGTCGACGGCTCATGCAACAACTTGCAAGCCGGACAAGAGACCTTTGGCTCAGCAGATCAGACCTTCCCCCGTCTGACCACCCCGGTGTTCAAGTCGGCTGAGCCAACTCCAGCTGGCTTCGGACCTCCCAAGCCCACCTCGTACGCCCAGAACAAGGGCTTGGTGTTTGACTCCCAGCCCCGCGTGATCAGCAACCTGATCGCCGATCAGACCTCAGCAAACCCAGCAGCGGTTGCAGCTGCAGGCTTTCCGGTTCGCACTCAGGGCAACGCTGGCGTCGTGCCATGCACCGCTCCAAGCACCCCAGTTGATTGCGTGCCGGCCGGCCAGACGTTGTTCATCCCCAACGTGACCACCGACATCGGCCTTTCGCCACCGTACAACTCGCTCTTCACTATCTTCGGACAGTTCTTCGATCACGGTCTCGACAAGGTCACCACCGGTAGCAGCGGCACGGTGTTCGTGCCATTGCACGCCGACGATCCGCTCATCGTGGGCGTCGACGGCATCGCCGGCACCTCCGACGATCCAAAGCCTGGCGACGCCAACTACGTGCCACCAAGCAGCCGCTTTATGGTGCTCACCCGTGGCAAGCAGCAGCCCGGCCCCGACGGGCTGCTGGGCACCGCCGACGACGTCCACGAGTCGATCAACACCGACTCACCATGGGTCGACCTCAGCCAGGCATACGGCTCGCACTCGTCGCATCAGGTGTTCCTGCGCGAGTACGAATTCGATGCGTTCGGCCACCCGGCCGCAACCGGCCGCCTGCTTGGTAACGCCGATGGCGCCATGGCCAACTGGGCCGACGTGAAGACACAGACCGCCAACAAGCTCGGCTTGCAGCTTGTCGACACCGACGTCAACAACATCCCAATGATCGCCGCCGACCCATACGGCAACTTCATTCCTGGCCCCAACGGCCTTCCCCAGTACGTGACCGCACTCGGCCTCGTCGAGGGCGACCTCGCCAACCCAGTGCCAGCGCCTGCAAACGTCCGCCGCATCAACACGGCGTTCCTCAACGACATCTCGCACGCTGCGGCCCCAGTTGGCGCACCTGACCCAGACACCATCGCTGGTCCCGCTCAGGCCCTCAGCGCCATCTGCGGTGACGGCCCAACGCCTTGCTACGACAACGAGTTGCTCGACCTGCACGTGATCGCCGGCGACGGCCGTGCCAATGAGAACATTGGCCTCACGTCGATTCACACCATCTTCGAACACGAGCACAACCGCCTCGTGGCAGACCTGCAGAACACGCTCAACAACAACCCAGCGCTGCACGACGCCTACCTGGCAACGGGCTTCGGCACGTTCACCTACGGCGAGCGTTTGTTCCAGGCCGCACGCTTCGTGACCGAGATGGAATACCAGCACCTCGTGTTCGAAGAGTTCGCTCGCAAGATCCAGCCAGCAATCAACCCGTTCAATCTCTTTGCTTTCAGTTCGACAGCGACTGACCCAGCGATCAAGGCAGAGTTCGCTCATGCCGTGTACCGCTTCGGCCACTCAATGCTCAACGAGACGATCCCCCGCACCAACGTTGACGGATCCAAGAATGACATAGCTCTCCTCGATGGCTTCTTGAACCCGGCGGAATTCAAGAACGTCACTCCCGGCGAACTTGCAGCCGCTGGCAACGACATGGGCAACGCTGGTGCGGGGGCAATCGTGATGGGCTTGTCGGATCAAGTGGGCAACGAGCTCGACGAGTTCGTGAGCGACACACTGCGCAACAACCTGCTCGGCTTGCCGCTCGACCTCGCCTCGCTGAACCTGGCTCGCGCCCGCAGCGAAGGCGTCGCCTCGCTCAACAATGTTCGCCGCGAGATTTTTGCTCAGACCAACGACGGGCAGCTCACCCCCTACACCGACTGGGTCGATTTTGGCGCCCACCTCAAGCATCCTGAGTCGCTGATCAACTTCGTGGCCGCCTACGGCACGCACCCAACAGTCTTGGCTGAGACCACCACCATCGGTAAGCGCAACGCAGCACGCGCCATTGTGAACCCAGCGCTCGGCGATGTCGCCCCCGATGACGCTGCAGATTTCATGTTCAGCACCGGCGCATGGGCAAACACCGGCACGATCAACATCACCGGCCTCGACGATGTCGACCTGTGGATCGGCGGCCTCGCCGAGAACACCGACCTCTTCGGTGGCCTGCTCGGCAGCACCTTTAACTACGTGTTCGAGCTGCAGCTCACCCAGCTCCAAGACGCTGACCGCCTGTACTACCTCAACCGCACGCCCGGCATGAACCTGCGCACACAGCTCGAAGGCAACTCGTTCGCCGAACTGATCATGCGTAACACCACCGCAACCGGTCTGAAGGCCGACTCGTTCGGCACCGCCGATTGCAAGTTTGAAATCGCCAACATCACCTCGCCCGCTCACCCAGGAAGCTTCATCACCAGTGCCGGCTCAGTGAACGATGATCCAAAGTCAGCGTGCGACGAGAACAAGGTCTTGATCATGATGCCAAATGGCCAAATCAAGTACCGCCCGCTCAACAGCGTGAACACGCCTGGCATCAACGGCCAGAGCGTGTACAACGGCTCGTCGGGTGCCGACCGCATCGGTGGCGGCAACGACACCGACACCATCTCCGGTAACGAAGGCAACGACGTGCTCGAGGGCAACGGCGGTCCTGACCGAATTCTTGGCGGCATCGGCAACGACATCATCACCGACACCGGTGGCGACGACGTGCTCAAGGGCGGCCCCGGCAACGATGCCATCGACGGCGGTATCGGACTCGACATCATTCTCGGCGGCGACGGCAACGACCTCATGGCCGGCGGCGCGAACACCAACACCCACTTCGCCGGTCCTGGCGACGACTTCATCCTTGCCGGTCAAGGCGCCGACATTGTCCAAGGCGATAGTGGCGACGACTGGATGGAGGGCGGCGAGCAGACAGACCTGTTGCAGGGCGACAGCGGCTCGTTGTTCTTCGACGATCACAACACACCTGGCAACGACATCTTGATCGGCCAAGCCGGCGACGATGACTACGACATGGAAGGCGGCGACGACATCGGCGTGGCTGGCCCCGGCATCGAGAAGAACGCTGGCGCTGCTGGCTACGACTGGTCAACCGGCGTGTTGGATCCGCAGCCACAAGATGCAGACCTCAACGTTCCAGTGGTCGGTCTGCCACTCGGCCTCAACGGCGTGCGCGACCGCTTCAACGAAGTGGAAGCGCTGTCCGGCGGACCGCTGAACGACATTCTCCGCGGCGACGACATCATTCCAGAAAAAGTCATTGGCATCGGCCCGCTCGCTGGCGGCTTCATCGGCTGCGACGCGTTGGACCAGGCGGGCATTGATCGCATCAGCGGACTCGCCGCGATCATGCCAGCGCTCACAACTCCCTCGGGCCCAATCATTGCGTCTACTGCAACGCTCGACTGCCCACTCGTGGGCAACGTGTGGGGCAAGGGCAACATCTTGCTCGGCGGCGCCGGCAGCGACCTGATTCAGGGCCGTGGCGCCGACGACATCATCGACGGTGACCGCTACCTCAACGTGCGCCTCAGCGTGCGCACCGATCCAACAGACCCAACAACCGAGATCGGCACCACCGACATCTTCGAACACACGGCTGTTGCCGGCGGCTCGTTTGGTGCAGGCACTGCGGGGATGACCTTGCAGCAGGCTGTGTTCGCCGGTCTCGTTGACCCAGGCACCATCGTTGCCGTGCGTGAGATTCTCACTGCGCCTGCAGCGCCAGGCGACGTGCCCGACATCGACACCGCTGTCTTCGACGGCCCTGCAATTGCGTACATGCTCGTCAACAACGCCGACGGAAGCATCACTGTCTCCGACGCCCGCTGCCTCGGCGGCGGCGGTGGCGGCCGTGGCGGTGCTGGCGGCGGTGCTGGCGGCGGCGGGGGCGGCAACGCACTCATTACCCGCTGCGATGGTGTCGACACCCTGCGCAACATTGAGAACCTGCAGTTCGCAGACGCCACCGTGCAGCTCGTGGGCGGCGGCGTCCCGAACAGTCCAGCCGTGGGCACGATCAGCTTTACCCCAGCGGCCCCCATGGTTGGTGTACCGCTCACTGTTGTGGCGCCATTGCTCGTTGGCCCCAATGGCCTCCTTCAGCCCTTCATCGATTCGATCACGGACCCTGATGGCTTCGACGCCTTTGTGCCACCAGTGTTTCTCACCTGGGAAGCCGACGTTCCCCAGATCGGTTGGATTCCAGTGGGCGATGCTCCTACCTTCACCCCAACCGCCGCAGAAGCCGGATTGGCGTTGCGCTTGCGGGTCGTGTTCGTCGACTTCGCCGGCAACATCGAAGAGATCCTCAGCGACGTGAGCCCTGCTGTCGCTGCAGCCAATCAGCCAGCCACCGGCGCACCGGTGGTCACGCCAGCCCAGCCAATGGCAACTGTCGAAGTGGTCGCTGACATCACGAGCATCGCCGACGCAGACGGCTTGGCCGCCCCACTCGGCACCGGCTTTGCGTACCAGTGGCAGCTCGACGGCGTTGACATCGTTGGCGCAAACGCCCAGGCCTTCACTCCCGACGCTCTCATGGTCGGTGGCGTCTTGAGCGTGACCGTTTCGTTCACCGACCTCAAGGGCTCGCTTGAGACACTCTTCTCAGCGCCAAGCTCGCCAATCGTTGCGTTGCCACAGCCCGTGCTGCTGGCCTCGGCTACTGCACTTGACTTCGGTACCCTCAGCGATGTTGCCCCAGGCCTTGTCCAGCCGGTTGCCATCTCGAACATCGGCGAAGGCTTTCTGCTCGTGGGCAACATCAGCATCACCGGCCCCGACGCTGGGATGTTCACGCTCACGCTCGATTGCAACAACGTGCCGATCGATGTGATCACGCCATGCGGATTCAACGTGGCCTTCAGCTCGGCCACGCTCGGCACGCACAATGCCGATCTCAACATCGAATCCAACGCCGGAGCCACCGTTGTCATCCCGATGACGGTCAACGTGGTGGCCAACTCTGCGCCAACCGGTGCGCCTGCGCTGTCTACCGTGTCACCAACAGTTGACACCGTGGTAACTGCAACCACCGGGTCGATCGATGACGCTGACGGTCTCGTCAACGCCATCTACTCGTTCCAGTGGCAAGAGGGTCCAACGACTGGAGCGATTGGTCCGTTCACCGACATCGCCGATGCCATCGACCCAACATTCACGGTGACGGCAAACCAAATCGGCCGCCGAATCCGAGTTGCCGTCTCGTTCTCCGATGACATCATGAGCCCTGAAGTCGTTACCGGCTCTGCCACAGCGGTCGTCGGCGTCACCTTCATGGGTACTGCTGGCAACAACGTCTGGATCGGCACCTCCGGCGACGACGTGGCCGCCGGCGGTGCCGGCAACGACACGCTCACCGGTAACGCAGGCAACGACACCTTGGCTGGCGACAGCGGTAACGACACCATCAACGGTGGTGCAGGCAACGACCTGATCACGTTCTCCGGAAGCGGCGAGGGTTTCGATGCAGTGAACGGCGGAGCGAACTTCGACACGGTGACCGCTCTCGCTAACGACACAGTCATCGGGATGCGCACGATGAGCAACGTTGAAGAAGTGAACTCCGGCGGCAACTGGAACGTCACGATCTCGGGTGGCCCAACCGCCGACACGTTGCACTTCGGCGCCGTTGCGCTCATCGGAATCGACATGATCGACGGCGGCGCCGGCAACGACAACATCAGCGGCTCGGCGTTGAACGACGTCATCCGTGGCGGCGCCGGAAACGACACGCTCGCTGGCGGCAACGGAGACGACGTGTTCGCCTACATCCCCGGCTCGGGTAGCGACGTCATCAACAACTTCGATGCCGTGGCCACCGGCGGCCAAGACCAGATCGATCTGACCGGCCTCGGCGTCACGGCCGCAAGCTTCGCCTCCCAGGTCAAGATCAGCCGTGCCGGCACCAACGTGCGCATCATCGTCGGCGGCATTCGCATCACGCTCAGCCGCCAAACTCTTGCCAACATCACCATCGACGATTTCATCGTCGGGTAGGCAAACCAGACCCCGGCGAGGGTGCTCCCTCCCCTCGCCGGCAGTACCAGTAGCTCCTCGTGAACTACGCACACAGGCGAGGCCTTCGGGCCTCGCCTGTGGCGCGCCTACGCATCTTTCTCTCCAAAGATTCCTCAAGGTTTCAGCAATTGCGTCGAAGACTCTTGAGGTAATCGAACGACATTGGATGATTTGCGAATGAAGAAACACGTCGACGACGCGAAGAGAAAAACGAGCTACGGCCAACGTATGCGCGCCAGTGCATGGGTACCGGCGCTGTGCCTGGTGCTTGGCGGATGTCGGCTGCTGGGCACCGAGGTCGATGCACTCACAGCGTCAAAAGCACAAGACGTGGCCAGCGTTGCGGGCTGGACCCGAATCGCAACCACACAGAGTTACCTCGTTGTCGCCAACGTGCTGCCAGGCGAGCAGATGTACACCAAGGCCGAGGTCGCGTCCGAACACCCCATTGAGGGCGAGTTGTGCATCATCGGTCTCGGCGCTCCCGTCGGCCCACTCATTCGCCACGTCGAAGCCCACGTGTACGACCG
>JAPKZR010000150.1 GCA_026393695.1 Actinomycetota bacterium | reverse complement strand
GCGTGTGAACGTCTTGCTCCGAAGCTGTCGGTGAAGGCGGTGACGTTGTATAGCTGGTTGAAGCAATCCGCGCCGGCTAAGCATCGCGCTGCGGTGTCGCCGGGCTCGGTTGAAGAACTCAGAGCGCAGAACGCGGCGTTACGTAAAGAGAATCGTGAGCTCGCGAGAGCAAACGCGATTCTGCAGGACGCGGCAGCTTTTTTCGGGGCGGCGCTCGACCGCCAAAAAAGGTAGCGGCGTTCGTGGCTGCTCACCGTCATCATGGGGTCGTGCCGATCTGCACAGTGTTGCAGGTCGCCCCGTGCGCAGTGCGTTCGGCGATGTCGCGTCCGGTGTGCGCCCGCCGGCTCGCCGACGACGCGATCAAACCAATACTGCTTGATGTGTTCAACGCGAACTACGGCGTGTATGGGCCGACCTTTCGAATACATCGAGCGTCTCGAACAGTGGCGCGCCGACGGCAAATTCGAAGGCCTCGAAGTGACCCGGAGCGTCTGTCCGGCGAGCACGGCCATTTGAGGCAGCTACCCCACAGACCTTGCGACGAGAACCATGGCGGGGCCGGATCGCCCTGTTCGCAGTAGTGGAACCGAAATAACAGGACGTGATTCGACTCGCCCACAGCCGTGATACATTCCTGTTTGCTGCGGTGACGTGGCGACATCATGCGGGGGCAGGTCAATGAGGCGTTTCAGTGTCGTTCATGTCGTGGTTGCTGCTGGGTTGGCAGCGGCCACGGTCACCGGTGTCGTGGTGATTCAGCAGGTGTCTGCTTCCGGGGGGACGTCGTCGGTGTTCGTTCCGATTCAGCCGTGCCGTTTGGCCGATACCCGGCGCGCACCCGACAATGTTGGGGTCAGGAACACCCCGATTGGTCAGGGCGAGGCTGTGACGTTCCAAGTGTCTGGCGTCAACGGTAAGTGCTCAATTCCGGGCACGGCGACGGCGATTGGCGGGAACTTGACTGCGGTCGGGCCGACTGCCGGTGGATTCTTGACGGCGTACCCCACAGGCGGTACTCGTCCTTTGACGAGCAACCTGAACTTCAGCGCCGGTAACGCCCCGATCGCGAACGCCTTCACCGTCGCGCTGTCGGCTGGTGGGGCGCTCAACCTGTTCAACAACGCTGGCCGAGTCGATGCAATCATCGACATCAACGGCTACTACGAACCCTCCACCAGTGGCCCCGCAGGGCCGACAGGACCGACAGGGGCTACGGGCGCTCAAGGAATCCAAGGTGCTGCTGGTGCAGTTGGTGCCCAAGGAACCCAAGGTGCTGCTGGTGCAGTTGGTGCCCAAGGAATCCAAGGTGCTGCTGGTGCAGTTGGTGCCCAAGGAATCCAAGGCACTGCTGGAGCGACTGGTGCAGTTGGTGCCCAAGGAACCCAAGGTGCTGCTGGAGCGACTGGTGCAGTTGGTGCCCAAGGAACCCAAGGTGCTGCTGGAGCGACTGGACCGGCAGGAGCGACTGGGCCGAAAGGAGCGACAGGCAACACGGGTCCGGTTTCTGCGTCATGCATCGCGTTGCTCCGTTGGGACACGTGCAACAAAGCGTTCGGTTTTATCGTCGGTGGCAGCCCGCAAGGGGTGGCGTTTGATGGCACCAGCATCTGGGTCACCAACACCGCCGTGACCACGGTGTCGAAGATCGATCCGTCCACCAACACCGTGACCGCCAGCGTCACCGTCGGCTCCAACCCGACAGGCGTGGCGTTTGATGGCACCAGCATCTGGGTCGCCAACGATCGCCACCGTCTTCTTCGTCGGCAGCAGCCCGACAGCGGTGGCGTTTGATGGCACCAGCATCTGGGTCGCCAGCAGCGGCTCGGGCACGGTGTCGAAGATCGATCGGTCCACCAACACCGTGACCGCCAACGTAATCGTCGGCGGCAGCCCGACAGGGGTGGCGTTTGATGGCACCAGCATCTGGGTCGCCAACAGCGGCTCGAACACGGTGTCGAAGATCGATTCGTCCACACTCGTCACCGCCAGCGTCCTCGTTTCCGAACCCACGCAAGCGGTGGCGTTTGATGGCACCAGCATCTGGGTAACCGGTCTCGTCCTCAGCCATGTACTCAAGATCGATCGGTCCACCAACACCGTGACCGCCACCGTCTCCACCTTCGCCCAACCGCTAGAGGTGGCGTTCGACGGCACCAGCCTCTGGATCACCCAAAGGTTCGGGACTACGGTATTTAAGTTCGATCCGTCCACCCTCACGGTCACCGCCACCGTCACCGTCGGCTCCCAGCCGCTAGGGTTGGCGTTTGATGGCACCAACATCTGGACCGCCAACAGCGGCGTGGCGGGTGTGTCGAAGATCCGGGTGTGATCCGGCCTCTGTGCCGATTGTGAGGTTCGACACAAGTGCCTGGAATACGCAACGCCCCGTAGCGAACCCGCTGGATCTTTGGCGGCCTGAGACCAGTCGAACGACAGCGATGGCGGTTGGCGGCGTAGATCGCCCACAACACAAACAATGTACAAAACGATAACACGGTATCGCTTTCCCCAAACTCCGAATTTCAGGTTCGCCCACTGGCCGGCCTTGACCCAGCCGATCAGCAGACCGTCGGAGAATGGTTACAAATTTCCGCAGAACTGCGGGAATTTGTAGAGCCGCCGGAGTCACGCCAGCACTTCGGCATCTGGCAGTTCGCCGCCACCGACGCCGCCACCGACGTCGACGCCGACTCGATCAGTTGATCGGTACCGCGGCACCGGCCCGGCTGAGGTCGTCGGCGGCCAGCAGATTCAGAATCTATGCCCTGAACTGCGGTTATCTTGTGGAGCTGAGGGGAATCGAACCCCTGACCCCTTCCATGCCATGGAAGTGCTTCGCGGCAACGCGCTGCGATGGCCGCTGCATAAGGCTTTCGTCCGTTTGCGACGACAACCAGCGACGTTTGAGTCTTTCTCTGTGACCT
>JAPKZR010000198.1 GCA_026393695.1 Actinomycetota bacterium | reverse complement strand
AGCGTCGACCCAGCACCTGTGCTGTAGCCCAGCGCCTCGAGTTCCGCAGAGGTCGACACACCGTTGCGAGCCAGGTAGGCATAGAGCGCACGCTCCGCGGGCGATCGATCGAGCACGCCAGCCGCGCCACCGGAGATGGCTAGTCGGTGCAAGCTACGCAGCACGGTGGGCCCGTGGGCGACGGCTGAGAACGTGGTGAGCGCTCCCCCAGCGGCCTCGATGTCGCCGAAATGGTTACCAGCCTTCACTGCCGCGACCCGGCGATCGCCGTCGAACAGTTCGACGCTGCCATCGACCACGATGAACACGCGGTCAGCCACCTCACCGGCGGCGATGATCGTCTGGCCGTCGTCGAAGCGTTCGGTGACCAGCCGCGTGGCGAGTTGAGCCAACACCTCGGGGGACAACGTGGCCAGGCCCGGCAGCGATCCGAGGTCGGTCGTGGGGTCGACGCCATCGAGCATGCGCTGCCACAACCGGGTAAACACGCCCCGCCGAGCAAGGAGTTCGGCTCGGGTACCGACATCGACCACCCCGCCGCGTTCGAGCACGACCACCTCATCGCTCGCGTCGATGAGGTCCAAACGAGGCGTTGTTGCAATCACGATGCGACCATCGAGATAGCGACGGGCCCCACCCCAGAACTCCTCGCCTGCCTCGAGGTCGAGGCCCACGGTGGGATCACTGATGATCACGACCTGTGCCTGGCTCAAAAGCACACGTGCCAGGCCAATGCGCGCCCGATCTTGGGGCCCGACCGGCCTGAGGCGACCCCCTACGAGCGTGTTCGTCCCGTCGGGGTATCGGGCAACGAGGGCAGACAAGCCGGCTGCAGCAACCGCGGCATTGATCTCGTCGGCCGTCGCGTCCGGGCGCAGCACCGTGAGGTTCTCGGCCAGAGTGGCCTCGAGCACCACGGAGCGCGCTGGGAGCACGGCAATATGCCCGGAGACATCTCTGAGCGACGCTCTGGCAAGGTCGATGTCGTCGAGCAGGACCCGTCCGCCGTTCGGTCGTTCAAGGCCTGCTGTCACAGTGACCATCGATTCGCACCCACTGCCAACGGGACCGACCAGCATGACCCACCGCAACGCCGTCGCGGTGAACGAGACGTCGCCAAATCCACCCGACCCGTCGGGCTCGCTGTATCCCAAGTTCTCAACGTGCAGGTCACTGGGTTGCGCTGGCATGGGCAGCGGAGCTGCGGGCTCATCGCGGCGAACCGGCGTCAGCAGCACGCGACGGAGTCGGCGCATATACGGCGCCGACTCTGTCAAACGGGTGAGCACCGTCGGCAGGCTGGACAGTGCCTCGGCAAGCATTCGCACGTAGAGAACCGCCGCCGTCGCTTCACCGATCGACAGATCTGCGCGCAAGAAGCCGACCACCGCAATGACAATGATCACGCCGAGTTGGCCGATCGCGAAAGCCGTGAGGCCGAATGCCTCACCGAAGCGTTCGAGACGGGTCGTCCACGACCGCACATCGTCGGCCTGGCGACCAAAGCGTAAACGGAAATGCTCCTCGGACCGGATGGCACGCACCGATGCCACTGTGCTGACCGCAACGTCGGTGGTCTCGCTGAGCGTCGTCTTCAGATCGAGCCGATGATGAGCCAACGCAGTCCACCGCGACGAAACCACACGTCGGATGATCTCGAAGATCAGCACTGTGCCAATCAGCATCATCCCGATCTGGACATCGATCCACAGTTCCAAGGCGAGCGCCAGCAGCAAGCTCGCAACAGCCAACAGACCATCGGTCTGCGCCTTCAGCAACGCCTCTTGCACCTGATCGATGTAGGTGGTGCATCGGCTGAGCATGCTCGGTCGCCCGAGTGCTCCGGACTCGACGAGCACCGTGTCGTGCACGCGTTCGAACACCGCATCTTGCAGCCGACGCGCACTGCGTGATGTGGCACTAATCGCAAGCCCGACTGAAATGGCGCGCAGAATCACAGCTGCTACCACGACACCGAGAAAGCGAAGCAGTTCCCGGGTGAACGAACTGCTTCGCGCGTCGTCGCGTTGCTTGCTGGCATCAGGGTGCAGTGCCAACACGCTCACGATGTAATCAAAACCCTTCGTGCGGTTGAGCGCATTGGCACCAGTTTTCGTCGCCCGTAGTGCGTCGAGCTCGGCCCGACCAATGCGGCCGTCTTCAACGATTGCTTCGACCACGGGTCCATAGCTGTCCCCGACCTGGTCGACATTCAGAGCAATGGCTCTCCCCAACAATCCGGAGGTGCGGT
>JAPKZR010000044.1 GCA_026393695.1 Actinomycetota bacterium | reverse complement strand
TGCGCCGCAGACCGTTTCAAGGATGAGCCGGGTAACCGTGTATGGATCGACGTTGGCGTTTGGACGACGATCTTCGGCGTAGCCCTTGCCTTCCTTGGCAACCTGCCATGGAATACGCACCGATGCGCCACGGTTGCTGACGCCAAAGCTGAACTTGTTCCACGGGGCAGTCTCGTGCTTGCCGGTGAGGCGGCTCTCGATGTCGTGGCCGTAGTGCTTGACGTGAGCCTCAACGCGCTTGCTGAGTGCATGACAGGCCTTCTCGATGGCCTTGTAATCCTCGCGCATTGCCTTGGTGCTGAAGTTGGTGTGGGCGCCTGCGCCGTTCCAGTCGCCAGCGGCTGGCTTGGCATCGAAGCTGATGACTACGTCGTAGTCCTCGGCGATGCGGTGCAACAGCCAACGGGCTACGTGCATGTGATCGCTCACGGTGAGTGCGTCGGCTGCGCCGATTTGAAACTCCCACTGACCGGGCATGACTTCGGCATTGGTGCCTTCGATCATCAAGCCGGCATCGAGGCACGCCTGAGTGTGCTCTTCGATGATCTCGCGGCCCACAACACGACCGGCGCCAACGCCGCAGTAGTACGGGCCCTGAGGGGCAGGGAAGCCGTTGGTTGGGAAGCCCAGCGGAGTGCCATCAAGCTTGAGCATGGTGTATTCCTGCTCGATGCCGTAGATCATCTCTTGCTTCGCGTACTTCTTGGCAGCCTTCTCGCAGGTGGCACGAGTGTTGGTTGGGTGTGGCTTCATGTCAGCAGCCGACAACACGTCGCACAGCACCAAAATGTTGGTACCGCCACGGATTGGGTCTGGGCACGAGAACACTGGACGCAACACGCAGTCGCTGCTCTCGCCCGCGGCCTGGTTGGTTGACGAACCGTCGAAGCCCCAGATTGGTGGGGTGGTGACGGAGTCATTGATGATCTTGGTCTTCGAACGGAGCAACGCAGTTGGCTCAGTTCCGTCGATCCAAATGTATTCAGCTTGATAGGCCACTGGTGGTCCTTCCGAAATGGAAATGTAGAGGGCCCGGTGAGTGTGCCGGTCGAGGGTTTCGACCCCGTTGCCCGATTGTGAACGCTGTGTGAACTCGCCCGGCTTCGTTGCCGTGCAGGTCCTGCCACGTTATCGAACGCAGGTCGATGGCGGAAAGTCGTAAGAGGCACGGTGGTATGGTCAGCGCCCTATGTCCACGAGTTCTCGTCGCCCCAGTCGCCGTGTTGTCATGGGCGGCGCAGTCGTACTGCTGGGTCTTTTGATTGCCGTAGCGATGGGGTTGGGCCGCGAGGCAAGCACCCCTTCGGTTGCCATTAACCACGGCCGGGGCAAGAACGACTTAGTCGTGAGCATTGGATTAACGGGGGGCTTTGCGCCACAGGCCGCGGTGTTCTCGGCGGTGCCCACGTTGGTCGTGAGTGGCGATGGGCGGCTCATCACTCCGGGTGCGCAGACGGCGCAGTTCCCGGGCTTGTTGTTGGCGCCATTGTTCGAGCGAACCATCACTGAAGCTGCCATCCAGAAAGTTCTGAACCTCGCCGATGCCTCGCGACTGCTTCAACGACCACCCGTGTATGTCGCCGAACTCAACGTTGCTGATGCACCGAACACGGTGGTAGTGCTGTCCGCGAACGGGCAGACCTATACGCATTCGGCCTATGCGCTCGGGTTTGACACACCAGCGCAGACCCCGGCCCGCCAGACCTTGGCCGATTTCGTCGCAGCAATCAGCGACGTCGGCAAGTATTTCGGCGCCGCTAATTTGGGCGATGAGACACGCTTTGTTGCCGAGCAATATCGGGTGCAGGCGCGCGTGATATCTGCTGAAGAGATCGCCGCGATTGATCCGCGCCCCACCACCGTGGCGTGGCCAGCAGCGGCCGGGGTCTCGCTTGCATCGGCAGGTCAGTGTGTGATTGTTCAGGCGGCCGACGTGCAGACCGTGTTTGCCACCGCCACGCAGATCACCGTCTTCACCGATGACGGCGTTAATTATCAGCTTGCGGCGGCGGCGATGTTGCCCGGCGATACATGCGGCACCGAAGAATTGTCGGCCCCCACCACCTAACCCCGCCACAGGCTAGCCACCTGTTTCGGTAGCCTGCCGCTGTGACTCGGCTTCGCATTGCGCTCGCGCAGATAAATCCAACCGTCGGCGATCTGCAGGGCAACCTCGCCAAGATCCTCGATTACTACGATCGGGCCGAGGCCGCGCAGTGCCACATCGTTGCGTTTCCCGAGTTGTGCATCACGGGCTACCCGCCGGAAGATCTCGTGTTGAAGCCGCGATTCGTCAGCGACAACAAAGACGTGTTGGCCGCAATTGCGGCCCGAACGGGTAACTGCGTAGCCGTCGTTGGTTTCGTAGAAAGCGATCGCGATCTGTACAACGCTGCCGCCGTCTGCGCCGGCGGCGAGATCAAAGGCACGTATCGCAAACGGTTGCTGCCCAACTACGGCGTGTTCGACGAGGCCCGCTATTTCACCCCTGGCGACGAAAGCGACCAACTCGAGTTGTACGTCATCGGTGGCGTGAAGGTTGGCGTCAGCATCTGTGAAGACATCTGGAGCCCCGTGGGCCCGCTGGCGGCGCAGGCGGCCGGTGGCGCCGAACTCAACATCAACATCAACGGGTCGCCGTATCACCGCGGCAAGGTCGAGAGCCGCGAGAGCATGCTGTCTACACGCGCCGCCGATGCCAGCTGTGCGTTGGTCTACGTGAACCAAGTGTGCGGCCAAGATGAGTTGGTGTTCGATGGTGCCTCAATGGCGTTCGATGCCGACGGCAATCTGCTGGCGCGCGCTGCTCAGTTCGAAGAAGAACTGATGATCACCGACATCGACATTGCGCCGGTATTCCGCAAGCGCTTGCTCGATCCTCGCGGTCGGGTGACCGACACGCTGCTGCCAACCGTGTTCATCAGCGACGAGACCGTTACTCAGCTTCATGAGTCGCCGGTTCGCATTGCGCCATTGCTCGACCCGGTTGCCGAGATGTATCAAGCATTGGTGCTCGGCACACGCGACTACGTGCACAAGAACAAGTTCACGGATGTGGTCATTGGTTTGTCGGGCGGCATCGATTCGTCGATCGTTGCCTGTGTCGCTGTCGATGCCTTGGGCGCCGACCATGTGCACGGCGTCTCCATGCCGTCGCGCTACAGCAGCGACGGATCAAAGACCGACGCCAAAGCATTGGCCGACAACCTCGGAATCGATTACCGCACTGTGGCCATTGAGCCTGCATTCAGTGCGTATCTCGACATGCTTGCTCCGTCGTTCGTCGATCGCGAGCCCGACCTCACCGAAGAGAACTTGCAGAGTCGTGTGCGCGGCACCACGTTGATGGCGCTGTCGAACAAGTTCGGCTGGATGGTGCTCACCACCGGCAACAAGAGCGAGATGGCCGTTGGGTACTTCACCATTTACGGCGACAGTGTGGGTGGCTACGCGGTCATTAAAGACGTCTTCAAGACCAGCGTGTACGACCTGTGCCGCTACGTGAATCAGCGCGCGGGTTACGAGCTGATCCCCGAAGATGTCATCACCAAACCGCCGTCAGCCGAGCTACGTCCCGATCAGCGCGACGACCAGTCGCTGCCTCCATACGAGGTGCTCGATCCGATTCTTGAGATGTACATCGAGGAAGATCGCATCGCCACCGAGATCATCGCGGCGGGCCACGACGAAGCTATGGTGCGGCGCATCACCCGCCTTGTCGACACCAACGAATACAAGCGTCGTCAGTGTCCTCCGGGAGTGCGAGTGAGCATCAAGGCGTTCGGCAAAGATCGCCGACTGCCGATTACAACCACCTACCGAGGCTGACCCGATAGCGCCAGTGGCTGAACACGGTGATCGACGCGCAGCAGGCGCCAAGTATTGCCGGAAGCCACATGCCATGGGCGGCAAACGCGGCTGTGGCCGGAGCCGACATTGCCGCTCTCCCCAAGGTGCCGCCCGCAATCACGAAGCCGAGTCCCATCGACGGATGCTCGGGCACCAAGTTGCTGGCCAACGGCAGCGCCGAGACGATTGCGAACTCGAACGCTCCGATGTACAAGGCCAACAGCGGCAACGCTATGTACACGTGGTTCGAGGTGGCTGCGAGCGCGATGCCAAACGGAATGATCAGCGCCGCGCCAGAGATGGCCGAGCGTTGTTTGCCCCATCGATCGGAGAAGCGAATCATCGACGAAGTCGCGATGAGTTCTATGGCTCCGAAGCCGAAGATAACGATGGCGATGTCGGTGTCGCTAAAACCAAAGTTGTCCTTCAGCCATTTGCCGAATGTGACGAACACGCTTTGCGCACAAGCGGTGAGGGCAAGCATGGCGATGATGACCCACCAGCCCTTGCCCAGCCGGGGCTTCACGTGATCAGCCGTTCGCGGCGCACGTGATGGGGCCGCCTCATCGGGCAGGTGCTGACGCAAGAATGCTGAGCAGCAAATGATGGCCACCG
The DNA here is from genome assembly GCA_026393695.1 of Actinomycetota bacterium. GTDB lineage: Bacteria > Actinomycetota > Acidimicrobiia > Acidimicrobiales > Ilumatobacteraceae > WLMZ01. The sequence goes on along the minus strand of JAPKZR010000044.1, from coordinate 1,852 downwards.
CGGCAACGGCGTAGCCCCATCGCCAAGAGGTGGCGCCGGTGACGAGTCCCATGATGACAACGCCGATGAACAGGCTGCCTGCCCACGCAGTTTCGGTGAGGCCTACGGCGCGGCCGCGCTGCTCGTATGCGACACGATCAGACAGCCACGAAATGACGCCGACGTCGAACACGATCTTCGCCATCGTGAGGAAGGCGAGGCACACGCCCAACTGGTAAATGTTGCGGCTCGAGGCGCAACCGGTGACGGCTATAGACAGCGCCACCAAGCCGCCGCAGATGGTGGTGCGCCGTGTGGCCCGGGTGGCAATGCGGCCAAGTATCGGAGCGCCGAGTCCGCCGAGTTCGCCCACAGCGAGGGCTGCTCCCACGGCCGGCAGCGACGCGTGCAGATTGCCCGAGATTGTGGCGAGGAATGGCGGCGCGAATCTGTACGCGCTGTTGGCTCCAATCTTGGCGATCGTGAGCGGAGTAATTGCCCGGCGCACTTCGGGTGCATACGAGGTATCGAGGCGGGCGGACAGCACGGTTGGTCACAGTACCGAGCTTGAGTCCCGAACAAGTCCGTTCGGCGTTGAGCGTGCACGGGCAATCGTGTCGCGGTGTGATGGCTTCCGACCGATAACCTGTCCAACCCGTGGCCCTGATTGTTCAAAAGTTTGGCGGTACTTCGGTAGCCGACCCCGATCGCATGCGTGCGGTTGCCGAACATGTCGCGTTCACCAAGCGCCATGGCAACGACGTTGTTGTCGTTGTCAGCGCGATGGGCAAGACCACCGACAACCTCATTTCGTTGGCCACGCAGGTTTCGAATACCCGCTCTGGTCGCGAGATGGACATGCTGCTTACTACGGGCGAGCGCATGTCGGCGGCATTGGTCTGTATGGCCATCAGCGACCTTGGCATCGACGCAGTCAGCTTCACCGGTAGCCAGGTGGGCATCATCACCGACAACAAGCACGGCAAGGCCAAGATCATCGAGGTCAAGGGCGACCGTGTTCGCGAGGCCTTGGCCCAGGGCAAGGTGTGCGTTGTTGCTGGTTTCCAAGGTGTGAGCAATGAGAACGAAATCACCACACTTGGTCGTGGCGCCAGCGATCTCACCGCCTCGGCGCTTGCACAGGCGCTCAACGCCGATGCCTGCGAGATCTATACCGATGTCACGGGCGTGTTCACCGCCGACCCTCGCATCGTGCCGCAAGCTCGCAAGTTGGCTCACGTCAACTTCGATGAAATGCTCGAGATGGCGGGTGCCGGCAGCAAAGTGCTCGCACTGCGCAGTGTCGAGTTTGCTCGTAACCACAATGTTCCCCTCCATGTCCGTTCGAGCTTCACATGGGAGCCGGGCACATGGGTGAGCTCGAAGGAGCCAGGCATGGAAGAGCCCATCGTTTCCGGTGTTGTCACCGACACCAGCGAAGCCAAGGTCACCATTATCGGTGTGCCCGACCGTCCCGGTATTTCAGCGGCGCTGTTTGAGCCGCTCGCTGACGCCAACGTGAACGTCGACATGATCGTGCAGAACACCTCGAAAGAGGGAACTACCGACATCAGCTTCACGATGCCGAAGGCAGACATGGCCGTGGCCGAGCAGATCGTTGCGCGTGTTGCAGCCGAGATCGGTGCGGTGGGCGTGAACCACAACGCCAGCATCTCCAAGATCAGCCTTGTTGGTGCCGGTATGAAGACCAGCCCGGGCATCGCCGCCAAGATGTTTCGGGTGTTGGCCGACAACGGCGTGAACATCGAGATGATCTCTACGTCCACCATCCGCATCAGCGTGGTGTGCTCGGCAGCCGATCTCGAAACGGCTGCTCGTTGCTTGCACACGGCGTTTGGTCTCGATAGCGGCC
>JAPKZR010000102.1 GCA_026393695.1 Actinomycetota bacterium | reverse complement strand
TGCAACTCCTCACGATTTCAGCGTCGAACATGCTGGCAGATTCGGAGGCGGCGATCGCTGCGTTGAGCAAGAGCGCCGGTCAGTCAACGTCGTGGCGCGTCATCCCTAGCGATTCAGATCCAGAGATCACATTGGTGCTTGAGATCCTTGAGGCTGGCGACAATGCGTTGTGGTGTCTCGGATCGCACGGACGCACAGCATTTGGAGAGCTGATGTTTGGCAGTATTAGCGCCGATGTCGTGCGCGAGGTAGAGACCCGCGTTGTGATGGTTGGGCCACGAGCATGCGCTCGACCGGCGGCGCAGGTGATGTTGGTGCCGATCGATGACACTGAAGTAAGCGCTGCGATCTTGCGATCGGCAGTCGAAGTTGCCAACACGCTCAAGATGACGTTGCGCCTCGCACAGGTTGGGCATTCAGGGATACCGAACGACAGCGATGAGTCGTCGTACATTCGCCATTTCGCTGAACAACTGGATCCTCCGCACAATCGAGACTTCGATGTGTTGCACGGAGAGCCAGCCTCTGCGATTGCTGAGTACGTCAAGGAGACGCCCGATGTAGGCATGGTGGCAATGGCGACACGCGGCATTCCGGCAGGGGCTCGCCTCACGATGGGAAGCACAGCACTCAGCGTTCTACGTCATGCAGCGGTGCCGGTGCTCATGTTGCATCCGTCGGCCGTCGATCGGCTAGCCACTGATGCAGAGTCAACGCCAAGCTCGCGCTGATCACTGAGATTAAAACCGCAAGCCACGCTTCGGCCGAGGGAGCAACCAGCGCGAAGAAGTCGCGCAGTGAAGCCGACGCCAGCACAATCGCGGCGCCAAATGGCATCGCCGTAACCAACGCCACTCGTGACTTGTTGAGGGGTCGCGAAAGCACGACGAGTACCGCGAGGCCAGCGCCCAAGAGACTGAGCGACGCTGCGGTACGTGACTCAACAAGCGCGAGATCGAGCGCGTCGCTGCACACGAAATACGTGCCCAGGCTTGCTGCGGCCATGACGGCTCCCACAGGGATTGCGAATCGCACGACTCGGGCGATGAAACCTGGGCGCGATCGCTTTGTATTCGCAGCGAGCGCAAGGAACACACCGGGCACTCCAATAGTGAGCGAACGCACCAATGTGAGATGCCGCGGTAAGAACGGAAACTCGGCGCCGGTGAGCGAGATGATCACCGACACCAAGATTGAGTACACGGTGCCCACAATGAAGAGATGCGCAGATCGTTCGACGTTGTTGATCACGCGGCGACTCTCGGCGAGCACCCTCGGAAACGTGGCGAAGTCGTTGTCGAGCAGCACAATCTCGGCCACAGCACGCGCTGCGTCGCTACCAGCTCCCATCGCAATACCCATGTCAGCAGCCTTCAGCGCGAGCACATCGTTCACGCCGTCGCCGGTCATCGCCACGACGTGTCCTTGGCTCTGTAGAGCCAACACCATGGATCGTTTCTGCTGTGGCGACACGCGTCCGAATACGGTGCTGGCCTGCATCACCTGAGCAAGATCGTCAATGTCTTCGGGTAGGTCGCGGCCATCGACCGGAGCAGCCGTAGCGGCACCTGAGTACATGCCGATGCGTTGCGCGATTGCGTCAACCGTTTGTGGGTGATCGCCAGAAATCACCTTGAGTTGCACGCCTTCGTCGCGTAGGAAGCTCATGATTCGCGAAGCGTCGGGGCGGATTTCGTCGTCGAGCACCACGAGCGCCATCGGCGTTACGTCGTGCCCGGTATCGGTTGCTGTGAGGTGTGGGGTCTCTGCAATCAAGACGACTCGCTGCCCCAACGCTGCGAGTGGGGCAAGCTTCGCCGCGACCTCGGCATCGTGTGGCGCCAACACGTCGGGGGCTCCAATGGCGTACGCGCCGTGTGCGCCAAACGATGCGCCCGCCCATTTGCGGGCCGAGGAGAAGGGCACAATTTCGACGGCTGCCCAGTGCGATGGGGCGGGAAACTGCGCGGCGACGGCGCGCAGCGTTGCATTCGGATTCGAATCGACGGCACCCAAGGCGCCAAGGGCGGCTTCAACGAGTTTCTCGTCTGCTCCATCAAACAAGTCAAGGTGCGAGAGCACCACGCGACCTGTCGTGAGGGTGCCGGTCTTGTCGAGGCAAAGCACTGACACGCGAGCGAGAAGTTCGACCGAGGCGAGCTCACGCGAGAGCACTTTCTGCCGTGCCAACGCAATAACGCCAGCGAGAAAAGCGAGGCTGGTCAACAGCACCAAACCATCGGGCACCATCGCAACGGCAGCAGCGACAGTGCCGCGCAGTGCCTCTCGCCATCCGGGCTCAGAGTTCAGTAGGCGCCAGAACAGAACCAAGGACACCGGCGGAATGATGAACACCAGCACGCGCAGAACCCGATTCACGCCGCGCCGAAGTTCTGAGTCGATCTGGGTGAACTGACGCGCCTCGGCCGCTAGGCGCGCAGCGTACGACTGCTCTCCGACATCGGTGGCCACAAAGGCTCCGGAGCCCGCAGCGACGAAACTGCCCGACAACACCCGATCGCCGAGGGCCTTCATGATCGGGTCTGATTCGCCTGTCAGTAACGACTCGTCGATCTCAAGCGATGCCGACTCAATCACGGTGCCGTCGACAACCACTTGATCGCCAGGACCCAGCACAATGATGAACCACTTGATCGCCAGGACCCAGCACAATGATGTCGTCTTGGACCACATCCTCGGTGGTGATTGTCGTGACGTTTCCGTTACGTCGGGCGCGCACGGTAGGTGCATTGAGTAGCCGCAGTTTGGCCAAGGTGTGCCGGGCTCGGAGCTCTTGGATAATTCCGATGGCACTGTTGCTCAGAATGACACCGGCGAAGAGAGCGTCGGGGCCAGGGCTGGCAACCAAGATCAGAGCAAGGCCAACAGCGATGATCGCGTTAATCGGGGTAAAAACATTGGCCCGAATGATCTCTGCAAGCGTTCGAGTGGGACCCACTTGCGACGTATTGGCGAGGCCAGCAGCGACACGTTGGCTGACCTCAGCGGTCGACAGACCTATGTTCGCGGCGCGATCTTGGGACGGAGCGAATTCGGCCACGTGCTCATCTTGGCATAGCCGGCGCTCGCGGTAACTCGGTTGCGAGCGGGTCGGCAACTCTTTAGCGAAGCGCGTACACCTGATACGTGACGTCGCCGTCGCCTGTGCTTCCGTGGGCCACAGCCTGCACGCTGTTGAGCCACGCGTAGCGCTCGTCGCCGGTCTCGAACAACGGAGCGGTACGAATGTTGGAGCCGCCATC
>JAPKZR010000337.1 GCA_026393695.1 Actinomycetota bacterium | reverse complement strand
TGCACGCCGAGATCGAACAGTGCGCCGCCGCCCCAGGCGTCACTGGTGAAATCGCCCCATGTGGGTAAACCCTGCAATGTGCGGATGTGCAGATGGTTGATGGGCCCGATGTCGCCCGCCATGCGCAGCAACGTGGAAACCGCTGGGGCGTAAGCCAGGTTCTCGGCGTAGAGCAACCTTTGGTTGTTGGCGGCTGCTGCATCGACGAGCGCATCGGCATCGGCCAATGTGGTGCACAGCGGCTTTTCGACGACCACTGCGGCACCGGTAGCGAGCAGTCGCAAGGTGTCAGCAGCGTGCAGTTGCGGGGGAGTGGAGACCACAACGATGTCCGCCCCGGCGGGCAGTTGGTCGTAGGTGACAGCGGTGGAGTGCATCTGTGCGGCGCGCTCAGCCGCACGCTCGGCGGTGCGCGAGGCAACGGCGACCACCGGCATCTGCATGAAGAGTGCAGCGGCACCGTGCGCGCCCGAGATCATTCCGGCGCCGCACAGCGCAACCGTGGATGCAGGTGTTGCCATAAGGCGACTACTTGCCAGCGAGAGCAGCGACGACCGGGGCGAACGATTCGACGTCTTCGCCACCAACAATGATGTAGCTAAAGCCCCATCGTTCGCGGCGGGCGAGGAGATCGTCGATCATCTGATCGGTGGTGCCCACGAGGGCGAAGGGTGACTCTTCCATGAAGCTGCGCGGCACGCCGAGCATGCTGGAGAACGATTCGGTGACAGCGAGGCGATCGTTGGTGACGTTGACCATGAAGGCCCGCACGTTCATCTCGATCTGCGACATGCGATCGCCGGCGGCGGCATGAACGATGGCGACCTTTTCGTCGACGGCTTCGGCGGTCATCGTGCTGATCGCGTCGGGGCCAACAACACCGGCGGTCATGGTGCCGTTGATGCCGATGATGTCGGCCTCACGAGCGGCATAGCTGAGCACGCGCTTGCCGCCGCCACCGATGAGGAACGGAGGAAGCGGGCGCTGCACTGGCTTGGGCAGACCGTTGTAATCGGTGATGTTGTAGTGCGTGCCCGAGTACGAGAACGTGCCCTCGCTCATCGCGCCCTTGAGGATGGCCATGCCTTCGATGAATCGATCGATGCGCACCTTGGGCGAGTCGTAGGGAATACCCGACTGCTCGTAGTCGGTGACCATCCAACCTGCGCCCATACCAACCTCGAGGCGGCCTTCGGAGAGCAGATCCATCGTGGCGAGTTCCTTGGCCAGCACAACCGGATGCTTGTAGTCGTTGTCCCAGACCAAGGCGCCGATGCGCAGCGTGGTGGTTGCATCAGCGACTGTCATCAGCGCTGGAATTGGGGCGAGTTGTTCGGTGAAGTGGTCGGGCATCGTGAGTACGTCGTAGCCGTTTGCCTCGGCGCGTTGGGCGAGCGATACCCACTCGCTACGACTTGCTGCGTTCGCAGCTTGAATGCCAAAACGGAAGGGGCGATGTGAAGTCATTCGGCCACCTTAGTTGGCGAGAATTTTTTGGACCCGTTCAGAACGACAACGGTTGACCTAGCGCAGCTGATTTCTGCAACTAACCTCGGCGATGCTGTGCGTCGCGTCATCTTGCTCCTCCGATTTGTGGGCGTGTTGTTGGCTGGTGCGTTGCTGTTGAGCGGTGTCACCTTGGCGATTGCGCCGCGACTGTGGGGTGCTGCAAACGCTCACGAGCAGGTGCCGTCGGTGCTGCCAAGCTTCGAGCCGCTCGCTCGACGCAGCTACGTATATGGAGCGGGCGGCACCGAGATCGCGGTGTTCGAGAAAGAGAACATTCAGCCGTTCTCGCTGAGCCAGGTTCCGCCCGATGTGCTCAAGGCCGTTCTGGCAGTAGAGGACAAAGAGTTCTATGTGCACGACGGCGTGAACGTGCGCAGTTTGGTTCGTGCCACGCTGTCGAACTTCTCGTCGGGAGCGAATCGCCAAGGAGCCTCGACCATCACCCAGCAGGTGGTGAAGAACGAACTGCTCGCTGGTCTGCCTCGCGATGGCCGATACAAGTTGTTGCAGTTGCACTTCGCGTTGATGCTCGAAAAGAGCATGAGCAAAGACCAGATTCTCGAGCGCTATCTCAACACCATTTTCTTTGGTAACAACGCCTACGGATTATCGGCAGCAGCCGAGACCTACTTCGGTGAATCGGTCGAGCAACTCACCCTCGCGCAGGGCGCGTTTCTTGCCGGCCTGATTCGATCGCCTTCGGGCTACGACCCAATTCGTAAGCCCGAACGAGCCCGTGCTCGATTCGAGCAGGTACTCACGCGTCTGGTTGATGAATCGATGATGACCCCACTCGAGAGTGCCCAACTGTTGGTCAACTGGCCGATACCAGAGCGCACTCAGGCGCTGCCCGGCCGCGTCACCGCTCCGACCTATTTCACCGAAGCGTTGCAGGACTATCTGCTCACGAAGTCAGACATTCTTGGTGCCGACGAGCAGCAGCGGCGCAGCACGTTGCTGCGTGGCGGATTGAAGATTTACACAACGCTTGACCCGGTGATGCAGGCCGCTGCCGAGCGCGCCAACGCGGTGCTGCCGCAGAACAAGCTCGGTTTCGATACGGCCATCGTTTCGTTGGAGACGTCGTCGGGCGCGGTTCGCGTAATGGTTGGTGGCCGAGGGTTCAAGCGCAATGTGAGCGAGATCAATATGGCGCTAGTGCCGCGCCAAACAGGATCGAGTATCAAGCTGTTCGTTCTTGCAGCCGCGCTTCAAGCGGGCGTGCAGCCCATCGACGTAATCGATGGCACGGCGCCGTGCACGCTGCCCAACCCAGGTAACCCCCGAGACCCGTTCATCATCTCGAACAAGTCGGCGAGTCGACCCGTGGGCACGTTGGCGATTATGACCTCGCTGTCGATCAACTGTGCCTACAGCAGGTTGGCGCAGATCGTCGGGCTGCATCGATTGGTAGACACCACCTATCGCATGGCCCACTCGCCGTATCTGTTCGAGGGACAGTCGCGCAAAGACCGCGGCGCTGAGCCCATCCAACCGTTCGCAAGTTTCGCTACCGGAGCCAATGAGATGAGCCCGATGGATATGGCCTCGGGTGGCCAGACGATTTCGAATCAAGGCTTGCATCACGATCCATATTTCGTTGAGTACGTCGAGCGCTCAGATGGCTCTCGACTGTTCACGCACGCCGATGTCGGCGTGCAAGTGCTTGATCCTGGAGTTGCGCTCACCGCCGTCAGCGTCTTGAAGGGTGTAATCACCAGCGGTACGGGGCATCGCTATCCGCTGGCCAATGGTCGGCCCGCTGCAGGCAAGACAGGCACGCAAGAGGACAACACCAACTCGTGGTTCGTGGGCCTCACGCCCGAGCTGTCGACCGCTGTGTGGGTGGGTAATCCGAACGGATACGTGCCGATGGTGAACGTGCCCGAGTTTGTGGCGCAAGGCGTGAGCAAGGTTCAAGGCGGCACGTATCCACAGAAGATCTGGAAGACCTTCGCCGATGCAGCCCTTGAGGGCAAGCCCAATCAGGACTGGGCGCCACCTCCGCCGAACCTTCGACCCCTGCGGCTCGCTTGTATCTGCCGGGCAGCGATTGTTTGGCCACGCTGTTGGCTGGCGTGCTCCCAGGCGTTGGCGTGACGCCGCCGCCGCCGGTTGCGACGACCACCACCATCTTCAATCCGGCGATCCCGCTGCAACCCGTGGTGCCCGATACCTCGCCCGTCTTGCAGGCCGTCGATAGCGGAACCACCATTGCCCCCGACGTGCTTGACCCCAATGCGCCGGTGCCAACTATCGATCCGAAGCTGTTTGTGGTGTATGACTGTGCAAGTGGAATTCCGGGCGCAACGATTCAGGCCAAGTAAGTGAACGCTGACGCACTGCTCGAACTGCAGT